>JBEIVB010000188.1:0-3204 GCA_040374085.1 Flavobacteriales bacterium
ATGGCGTTGTTGGGGTAGGTTTTGGGCACGTTGGAGGTGATGAGTCCGGTTACAAGCGATGCACCCACGATTTGGTTTCCGCTGCTGAAGTAGTAGGTCATGGTGTTGGGGTCGGTGAACGCGCCCCCGCTTAGGTTTCCTCCTACACCCAGGTTAAGCGGCGATATAAAGGTGATGGCACCGGTGTTGGGATTTATTTTAGACAAGCGAAACGTGGTGGAGTCGATCACCTCTATGAAATCAATAAACAGGCTGTCGTACACAACCGAAACGTAATTCTGTCGGGTTAGCCCGTAGATGGAGGTATCGGCGCAGCTGTAGGCAATGTTTTCAAAAATGGCGTTTGGAGGCACCTGAATGGGCACGGTGCTGTAGGCAGCTCCGGTGTATAGGTCGACGCCGATTAGGGTATCCACCGCAGAGTAATAATAGAGCATCTGATGGGGGTCTATGGAGTTGCCCGCCAGGGTGTAGATGTTGCCAAAAGAGGTGTTTCCAATGAGGGTGTATTGCCCCGTGGTTGGATTCAAGGAAGCAAAACGAATTTGGGTGGAATCCAACACCTCTACTTCCATCATAAGCGTGGAATCGAAGTACGTGGAATAGAAATTATTCGGCACCATACCGTAGAGGGTAGAATCGCTGTTGTTGAACCTGAAATTCTGGAAGGCAGAAGAGGGCAGAGGGCCGGTAATGGGAACATCGTTGAGGATGGTGCCCGTGTTGAGGTCGAAGGTTAGGAAGTTGAAGCCCTTTCCGATGTAATAGCGGTTTAAATAGGGGTCTAGGGTTGCCCCGGTCAGGTTAATGCCGGAGGTGTATTCGGCATTTCCAACGGTGCTCACCACCCCGGTGGTGGGGTTGATGCTTCCTAAGCGAACGGTAGAGGAATCGAGCACCTCAATGTTCGTCATTAAGGTGGTGTCGTAGTAGGAAGAAAAATAGTTTTTCCTGAGGATGCCAAAATGCTGCGCAAACGCCGCCTGAGCAGCACTAAACAAGGCAAGAGCTAAGAGGTACTTTTTCATATTGGAAGGATTGGATTTCATCCAACACGTGCTGAAAACAAGCCTCGCCTAGGAAAGGTTCGGATGGAGAAACAAAACAGAAGAGAACATAGAAAAAACGACCTAATGCCCATTTCCGGGAGCAGATTCCAAGGGTGTTTTCTGCTAAGAACTTCGTGTTGGAGAAGACCCAGGCCTTCACCATCGCGTTTGGGTGTGAGCGTAGAGGGAGCGGAATGGCTTCAGCCCAAGACCACCGCATTCAGGTAATCCAAATACACCTTACCTCGGCTTTCGGCAAAGAAATCGAGCACGAGGGTGAGTCCGGCCTGTATGGAGAGTCCCACTCCCACCCCTTTCCAAAAAGAAAGCGCCGGAAAATACGCGGCAGCGACTAGGCCCAGGGCCAGCAAAACAATTTCTACCCAGCGGTAAACCACAAAATTGCGCATCACGCCCTCCATGCGGGGTATCTCTTCGGTTCCAACAGAGGCCTTGTTGGTGCTCAGCATGGCGTGCACGCGGGCCATATCCTTCGGACTCCTCAGAAAAATAGCGCCGCCCACCACAATCTGAAGAAGGGCTACCGCCACCAAGGGATAGGCCATGCCGGTGTAGAAAGGGCGTTTTAATTTCATCAGAAAAAAGATGCCTACTACCAAAGCAGCAGCTCCCACTGCGAGGAACAAGATGCTTTCGTTTTTTTCTGCGCGGAAGTATTTTTCTATGGGGTTCATGCCGTGGTATTTTACACGTTCTTGTTGTATTAATGGATACGGGGTTTGCCATCTGCACACCTTAAGGTGCGAGCAGGCGTGCAGGATGCGCAGATTACCGGGCCTTGTCTTGCATCTTACGGGTAACCTTCACCACCACCGCCCTTGGCATAAAGCGCACGGAAGTGGCCAGTATGCGGTTGAGAAAACCGTGTATGGCCACCGTGGTTCCCTTCATCATAGCTGCGTAGCCATACTCGGCCACTTCTTTGGAGGTGGGCAGTTTTTTGCCCTTCACCAAGGCGCTCTCTTCCATGGCCGCAGCCGCCTGAAAACCGCTCTCGGTGGCGCCCGGACACAGGGTGGTTACGGTAACTCCCTTGTCGCGCACTTCGTTGTCGAGGGCTTCGGAAAAGCTCAACACAAAGGCTTTGGTGGCATAATACACCGCCATGGTAGGCCCCGACTGAAAGGCCGCCGTAGAGGCCACGTTCATAATCTTTCCGCTTCCGCGTTTCACCATATCCTGCACATACAATTTGCAGAGGTGGGTTAGGGTGGTGATGTTGAGGTTGATCATGCTCAGCTCTTTGTTCCAATCGGTTTCGGTAAACAACCCGAAATCGCCAAAGCCGGCGTTGTTGATGAGATAATCGATGGTGATGCCCGCGGCGGTGGTTTCGTTGTACACCTCTTGGGCTGCCGAAGGGGCCGATAAGTCTTTGGCTATAACGTGCACGCGTATGCCGTATTTCGTTTCCCATTCGGATTTCAACTCATTCAGGCGGGCGGTGCTGCGGGCCACCAATACAAGGTTGCCTTTTTTAGAGGCGTGGATCCGGGCCAATTCCAATCCAATGCCGTTGGATGCGCCGGTAATCAATGCAGTTGCCATAGGTGTGCGGTTTAAAAGTTTGAACAAAAGTAAAGGGGTGGTGTGGAACCCACAACCTTAGAGTATGGTCTATACTTGCACTTTATTTTTCCACCCACGACCTTTGCCTTATGTTGATAAACGAGCTTGCGAAGCGCACGGGCCTCTCGGCCCACACCATTCGGTTTTATGAGAAGTCGGGATTGATAAAAGGCAAGCGCAAGGAAAATGTGCGCACCAACAACTACCTGCACTACGACGAGGCCTGCGTAGAGAAGCTGGAGCTGATACGCGACGCCAAATCGGTGGGGTTTACCCTCCGTGAAATCGGCCAATTGATGGATGCCTGGTACAGCAAAAGGCTATCGATGGAGAGCAAGGCAGCGGTGCTGGACGATAAGATTCGATCCATCGAACACCGCATCAAGCAACTGAAGGAAATGAAAAAAATGCTGCTTCTGTTTCGGCAGTATGTGTTGGACGATGCGTGTTGAGTGAAGTTTCCGTGTGGTTTGCATCCGCATTCAGCATCCAAACAACACGGCATGGAATGCCTCACCGAATCGTTTCATAGAACAAAAAAATGATGGTTCAGATGGTCTTAACC
>JBEIVB010000115.1:0-7111 GCA_040374085.1 Flavobacteriales bacterium
AGGCTGTGCAACGGGCTCGCTGGCCAGTGTCCCGCCTACGCCGTACAGATTAACGGTAAACACCGGAAAGTTGGGGTCGTTGGTGGGTATGCTCAGAGCTGCGTTGCGGGTGCCGGCCTGAGCTGGAGTAAAGGTGATGGAAACGATGCCCGAATCGAGGGGTGCAACGGTAGAGGGCTGGCTGGCAACAGAAAATTCCGAAGCATTGGCTCCACTCAGGGTTAGGGTCTGGACATTTAAAGCATTGGCGTTGCCAATGTTGCGGAGGGAGAGGGAGAGGGTAGAAGGTGTTCCCACGGCGCTGTTGCCTACAACATAATCGTTGTTGTTGACGATGCGGTTGCCTTGCTTCACTTTCAATGCGGGGCCTGCAACCACCGGGTTGCCTACGGCTATGTCGTCGAGCCCCACGTTGGCACCGGGCTGCTTGTCGGTGAAAAAGAAACGTACCCAACGCGATGCCGGAAGAGGCACATCGCTGTATTGCGTGTACTGGCTCACACTCAACTGTGTTCCGGTGAAGGTACGCATGTTGGTCCAGTTCTGACCGTCTACCGATTCCTGAATGGAGAAGGTGCCAATGAATACATTGGTGGTACCGCCTACATTTCCTTTGATCCAATAGGAAACCGCTCCGGGTTGGTCGGCAAAGTGAATGGATACAAATTCACCGGTGTTGTCGAGGCGGCAACTTGGAATGGTGTAGGCCGATCCGCCGCTGGTGTAGGTGGTTGCGGTTCCGGATCCCAAGAGCAATTGGTTGGCCCAGCCCGGAGGCAAAGGCCCATCGAAGCTGTAGTTGGGACTGGGAACGGGAGCCAATTGCGCCCATAAGGTTGACGTAATGAGGCAAAAGAGCCCGAGCAGTTGTTTTTTCATGAGGTTAAGGAACGAAAAGTTTTTGAGTGATGCGTTGGTTGCCTTGTTTTAGGGTAATGAGGTAACAGCCCGGATTTAGGTCTTCTATGCGAACGGTTTGCCCCTTTCCGGTGCCCGAAAGATGGCGCGTCCACAAGGGCTGGCCCAACAGGTTGTGCAGGGTTAGGGTAGCCGGTTGGGGGTTGCTTTTTTCGAAGCGCACCCAGGCTTGCTCAAAGGCCGGATTTGGATAGAGAGCAAAACCTTCTTCTGATGAAACGTTCGCCAAACCTGCAGTGGGGTCGTTGCGCTCTGCCCACCTGCGCACAAATTCCTGGTGGTAGAGGTTGGCCACCCGCGCATCGTGCACCACCACGGTGTTTTCATCGTTGCGGCTATCGGCAGAGGTGCTCCAGTTGTGCGATCCGGTCAGCACCAAAGGATCGGAGCTCGGTAAGCCCTGATCTACTATGAGGTATTTGTGGTGCAGAATCCACCCGTGCTGATCGAGTTGGAAGTTGCTTCCTAGGGCGTTGCTCAGGGTGTTGTAGGCATTCACCGCCGATGTTCCGGAAGTGTCGTCCAACAGTCCATAAGAGTTGGCTTGAATGCCGGCCGTGCTCACCACGTTGGCAATACGGCTCGAAAGGTCGCTGCGGGTGATGAGCATCTGCAAAAATTCAAGGTCGTGGTTGGCGGTGCTTATGGTGTTGAGGATTTTGGTGTTTACTCCGTCGGATGGACTGAAGTAGACTTCCACGCGCTTGCCGCCCACGTTGAATTCGTGTGGGGTGTTGTCTGTTTTGAAGGAGCCAAATTTGGCGTTGGCCGGAACGGCGGCCGAGCCGGGCACGGTGTCGCCCCACATTTCGTTGAACTCCAGGGTGTAGGCTCTGGCCATGGCTTGATCTTGAAACACAATGACGTTGTTGGCATCTACGGTGAGCTGCCCCACGGTCCAGTTGGTAGAGCCGGTCCACACTACGGCTTTGCTCGGATTGGTGCTGTTGGCATCCATAATCACAAACTTATTGTGCATGATGGTGTAGTTGCTTCCTTGCGGACTGGGCACCACCGGTATGTTGAGGTTGAGCATTTGATAGGCGCTGTTGTTGGTGCTGCCGTCGAAGATGATGCGCACTTTTACGTTGCGGGCATAGGCTTCGTTTACGGCTTGCACAATGCGGGCGCCCTGGTTGGTGGTGCCATCCCAGTTGTAGATGGCAATGTCGAGGGTTTGTTGGCAACGGTCAATGTAAGCGGCCAGGGTATCGGCAATGTCGAAGGGGAGGTAGAGCGCGGGCTCTACAGTGGCGGCACTGGTATCTACGTCGCGGTTAAAGAAGGCATGTATGGGTCCGCTCTGTGCCGATTGGGTGGCGTAAACCCTCAGGGGAGAGGAAGCGGTGTCGGTACCCAAAACGGAGTATGCTTTTGCATAATAAATTTGCCCGGCTTGCAAGCCGTTTAGGTTGGCAGATGGGGTTGCTCCACCGCTTGCGGTTGTGCTGCTCAGCTCCAATTGGGGCGTTCGGCCATAGCGCACAAAAGAGGGGTTGCCGGCTACGTTGGTTGCCCAGGAAAGGGTAAAGCCCGATGGGTTGATGTTGCTCACCGCCGGCAATTGTGTGAGGTAGATGGTGGCGGTGTTTATGATGTCGTTGGCATCGCGGGGCAGAAGCTGGTAGCCGGTGGTGCAGCCCGTTGCTGGGTTGCTGCAAAACTGCGACAATACGGCCTGAAGGTTTACCACGCCGGCCGGAATCACGCTGCCAACCAATGGGTTGCTGTTTCCGATGCGAATGGTAAAGGATTGCCCGTTTTTCGACATTTGGTAGTTGGTGTTGCCCGAGAAGGTTCCACCCGGTGTGTTGAACTGGCAACTGTCTATGCGCACCAGCTCTCCTTCCAGCGCTTCGCCAATTTGGGCTGTTTGAATGGAGGTAACCGAAATGGGGTTGTTGCTGTTCAATACGGTAAAGCTGCTTACCGGGGTAATTTCCAGCAGATTATTATAAGAGGTAAGCGTGCCGGTAGCCACAACTGAATCGCCGCGCTGTATGCTGCTGATGTTGCTGCCGTAGATGGAGATGCCGGCGGTGCCGTCTTGCAGGTAGCGAATAACTCCCAGCTCCGGTCCGTTCACCACCACACCCCGCACGGTAACGGTGCTGTTGAGGGGGCTGTTGCGAATCTGAGCGATGGTTTGGCAAATGGCCTCAGACGAAAAAAGGGCCAAAAGGCCCAATAGAAGGAGTTTTTTCATGAAGTAAAATTAAAACTTTGTGGTTATGCCAATGCGCACGCTCCAAGTTAAAACCTGTGTGGAGAGAGAAGCATCTTGGGTAAGCTGAGAGTAGTTTCCAAACTGCCTTAGGCGCAAGGCGTCGGTTTCGTTGGATGAGCCTTGGAACTGGGTGCCGAAGAAGAACTCGGTGCGGTCTTTGCGCAGGTAGCTCAGTTGGAGATTGGCTCCGTAGGCCATACCGTATGCAGGAATGGAGTTGGTTTCTACACCATAGGCCAATACTCCATCGTACACAATGCGTTCGGTGGTGGGCGTAACCAGGGCCGCAATTCCGGCTCCGGCACCAACGCGCAATCCAAGACGAGGAAGCAGATGCCACTGCCATCCCGGCCCGGCCAACAGGCCAATGTGCTGCCATTGGGTAGAAACGGCGGTGGCTTGCTGGCCTACCCCATAGGTTTCCTGAAACAAGGCCAATTGGTCGGCGGCCATGCGATCGGTGTTGAGCTCGTGAAGGCTGTAAAAGCCCTGCACAAAGCCATACAAGCCTTTCCATATCTGGCGATGGTATTCTAAGCCGAGGCTCAATCCGGTTTGGGCATAGCCGTTTTTCAATCCCGACTCAGCTTTAGCAAAGGTACCCAAGGGCATTGCCGAACCCACCGAGAAAGAAACGCGGTTGCGGTGCTGCCAATGGTAGGTAGTGTCAGACGATTGGCCCAGTGCAGCTCCATTATATAAAGCAAAAACAATAAGCAGGCGGAGGAATAGAGTACGTACTACCATGCGATGTTCAGTCTGATTTTCATTTTCTGATCGGGGGCGCGCAACGTTACGCTGGTGGGCGGAGGGGTAAGACTAAGGTAATCTACGGTGTTAAACGGAATGCTGTTCACCAACAGATCGGGTTGGCCTGTGGTTACCTGGTAGAAGTTGAGGGAGTAGGTAGCGGCGGCTTGGGGCAACTTAAAGTTAATGATGCTGGTAGGTCTGCCGAATTTTTTTGGAAAGCCCGGATTTGCTGCGGTTAAACTGAGTACGGGGTAGGTGCTGCCGCTCGTGGGCACGGCACTCCAACCCCAACCCAACGCACCGGTGAGGTTGCCCGCGTCGGAAACCACCTGACCGCCCAACACGATGTCGCAACGGAGGTTGGCCCCGTCTGTTCCGTTCCAGGGGTTGCCGGTAGAGGGGTTGGTGAAGTCTAGGCTATCCACGAAGATGGAGGTGAGCTTGGGAACCAAGCCTTCAACCTGTACCACCCGAAAGGCTGAATCCAATGTGCCCTCGCTGTTTTTCGCAACCAGCCAAATGGTGTCCTGACCTGGGTTGGTGAAGGTGTAGGAAGGGGCGCGCTCGGTGGAGATGAGCTGTCGGGTGCCGTTGGCCACCAGGTACCACCGAAACTCCTTCGCAAATTGCGAAGAGCTGTTTTGCAGGCTTACCTGAAGCGGAATGCGACCCGAGCTGGGAACGGGATTGAAGTTGGCAACGGGCCTCACCATAAAGGGCAAGAGCTTGGCCGGCCCGCCCGGATTCACCAAGGCATCCGGATCGGCTTTTTTGCAACCGTACCAAAGAGCAGTTGCCGTGAAAAGAAAGAGGAGAATGCGTTTCATCAGAAGAATACTTTAATGCCCACTGTGTAGCGGCGACCCTGCCCCATAAATACTCCCGCATTTATAGCGCCAAAACCCGCTCCGTTGATGTTGTTTTGTGCATCGGAAATAAACTGGGTATCCAATACGTTGATGACCGATACGTTGAGTCCAATGCCGATGGACTTTTTGAATTTGTGGGTGTACCCCGCGCTCAAATCCACAAGGCCATAAGGCGGCATCTGCCAACTGTCGCGCTTAAAGCTGCCCACGAGGGTGGTAGGATCGAAGTTGGCGAAGTTCTTGGCAAAGTAGGTGTAGCGCGGGCGGATGTACAATCCTTTGATGGGCTCGTATTTTATGCTTCCGCCAAATTGTATTTGTGCGGCATTGCCTACGTGTATGCCTTTTGCATCAAAGGTTTGAACGCCGTATGGAACACCCGGTATGGAGTCGGCCGGCTGACCGTCTGCATCCAGAATGGTGTATTCCTTGGAGGATGTATAACGCCAATCACCCCACGCAGCTATGCCCTCCAGGGTCAGGTCGGTGCGCACTTTGTAGTTGAAGTCGAGCTCGTTGCCCATGTGCACGGCATCCATACCGTTTATGTTGTAAAACAGGGTGCGGGTTGAGCCGTTTTCGTCGGGCACCACTTTGGATGGGGTAAAATCGGGTGGACGGTTTTGCCAAATGGTGTAGTAGGCGTTGTAGTTGAGGGCAAAGTTGCGGTCGCGGAAACCATAGCCCAATTCAACGGCGCTCACATACTGAGGTTTCACATCACCAAAAAGGTTGTTGTTGCGGTCGAAGGTATTCACAAATCGGGGAGGCAACACGAGGTAACCAATGTTTACAAATACGTTGTTGTGCTCGTCTATGTTGAAGTTGGATCCGCCTTTAAAGGTATAACCCAAATATTGTTTCCATCCGGTTTTGGCCGTTTGTGCCTCCGGACTGTTTATGGTGTAGGTGTTTCCGTTGTAGGTAAACGGTGCTGCATAGGAAATGGCCTTGCGTATGGTGGTGTCGGGCAGCACAAGGTCCTTGCGTTGGAAGAAGTCTACACGCTGAAAGTAGTTGAGGCTTCCGGTAATGTTCACAAAGAAGGTGAACCTGCCTTTGCGGTATTCGGCTTGTGAGAAGAGGCCGGCCCAGCGCACCTGCCCGCGGTAGAAGTAGTTTACTTTGTCTCCAGGGCGTTTCACGGCAAAACCCTCGTTTCCAAGTCCGCTTGGGCGGGTGTTGTCGTTCTGATCCACTACGTAATCGCCGCCAAGCATGGAGTATGGGGTTTGGTAGTGGTCTCCATCGTAGCTGCGCAGGTCTACACCACCCATAACGGTTAGGTTGTTGGTAGGTTTGTAGTTTAAGGTAGAAAGCAAACCATACCAGAAGTGGTTGTTTACACTGGCGCGCATGTAGCTCGAGGATAGACGCTCGGTTAAACTGTAGTTGGTTTTAATGGCTTTGTCGCTGCGCTGGGTGTCGTAGATGTCTTGGTAGTTGGTTTGCCCGTCGGGTTGAATGAGGGTTGCGCCCGAAACAGGAACTGCCCCGCCGCCTCGTCCAATGGATAGGTAGGCCACATTGGAGATGGTGAGTTTGGGGTTAACGTTGTAGAAGTGCGCAAAGTTAAAAACAGGCTTTGTGTAATAATTTACCCGCTCGTTTACCACTACTTTATTCCCGCTCTCATCTATGTAGTAACCCCATTGGTTGTTGTAGCGCAGGCCGCGTTCAATCACCAGGGGATTGGCAGCATACAAAGAGTCGGCGTTGATGCCCTGGCGAATGGCGTAGTCGCGGCTGTAGCTGGCAATGCCCAACATGTTGCTGCCGTTGGTGCCCGCGCTGCGCTGCCCGTGCGATTGGGCGGCTCCGTTTACGCCCAAGGTAAACAGATGACTTTTATAGCGTTTTTGTAGTTTAAAGAAGTACGAGTAGCCGTCTATCCAGGTTTGGTCTACCCAGCCATCGCCGGTTCTGCGCGAGAAGCTGAAGGTATAGCCCCAACCCCGCTCCAGCAATCCGGAGTTGTAGGAGATGGAGGTGCGTAAGGCGTTGTTGTTGCCAATTTCTTGCAAGAGGGTGCCTCCGGCTTTCTGGTCTATGCCCTTGGTGATGATGTTTATGGTGCCGCCCACCGAAGCAATGGCCAGTTTAGAAGCCCCAAGGCCGCGCTGAACCTGCATGGTGCGGGTAACGTTGTTGAGTCCTTCCCAGTTGCTCCAGTACACCGCACCGTTCTCCATGTCGTTGAACGGCACGCCGTCTACCATCACCGCAACGTTGCGCTGATCAAAGCCCCGCACGTTGATGCGCGAGTCTCCCGCACCACCACCCGATTCGGTAGCGTACACGCCCGGTGTAGAGTTCAGCACCATAGGCAAATCCCGCGTGCCCA
>JBEIVB010000232.1:0-1754 GCA_040374085.1 Flavobacteriales bacterium
GTAACCGAAACCCCATCTATGTAATAAATAACCCGGCGTTCAGAGTCTCCGCACCTCTGCCCACGGTCTGTGCCCCCGCTTACCACGGTATCCAGCAACCCTTCTGAATTAAAATCGGCATAAGGTGCCCAGCCCAGGTTTAGGTATTCCTCTCCACCCTGGGCTATGTAGGTAAAATGCACCCGTACCCAATTCACGGTGTCTATCACCACCGTGGGGTGGCGGTAGTGGGGGTTGTAGAGGATGGGAAGGCCATTCTCACCCACGGGCTTGGTTTGGGTAAACTTAAAGCGCAAGCCCCCATAACCCAGCACCGAAGAATCGCTGAGGTTAATATGGGCCTCTACCCCATAGCTCCTGCCCGCCTCTAAGGGGTGCAACAGGTGGGTGCCAATGTAAGTGCCCCACACAGAGGGCGTGTCTGAAGGCAGAGGGGGCTGGCCGGGCTCGGGGTAAGGCGCGGCAGTGGCTTGCACCCCCGCATAGTTTTGACCGTGAAATGGGCGTTGGCGCCCTACAGCATTTGCCGGGACCCCTCGGTTACCCCCCCCACAATAATCGAAGCCACTCCAAAGGGCAGTATCGTAACACGCGCACATAGGAAAAAATTTAAAAGTTGAACTATACCAGTGTACAAAAACCGAATCAAGAAACGATTCACCGTATTCCGAACAACGGTTTACCTGCTCAAAAGAAGGGTTGGGCACCAGTTCCTGGGCCTGTGCGGGCATGCCCGGCCTAAGGGCCAGGCATGCGCACAGGAAGGTAAGCAAAAAAGCAGTGGGTTTCATAATACATGGTTTATGGGGCCAACACCAGCTTGCCTTGGGTGGGCAGGCCCTGCAGGCCATATTCAAACACCCCTGCACCCAGGTGGCGCAGGTCTAAGCTTTGGGTGCCCGGCTGCAGGCGCTGGGTGTACACCAGGCGCCCCACCACATCGCGCACCCACAGCACCCGCCCCTCGGTGCCCTCTAAGCCCACTTGCACCATGCCGGGGCTGGGGTTGGGGTGTAGGGTAAAACGAACCTCATCCATGGGCTGCAGGCCCAGCTCTAAGTCTGTAACCGATACACCGTCTATGTAATACCAAGTTTTTCGCTCGTGGTCTTGGTTCCAAGGGGGTTGGTTCGGATTCTGGCAGCGAACGCCCCTATCGATGCCCCCGCTGGGTATGGTATCGGGCTTACCCTCGGCATTAAAATCGCCAAAGGGTGCCCAACCCAGGTTGAGGTACTCTTCTCCGCCCTGTGCTATGTAGGTAAAGTGTACCCGCACCCAATTCACGGTGTCTATCACCACCGTGGGGTGGCGGTAGTGGGGATTGTAGAGGATGGGAAGGCCATACTCACTCTCGGGCTTGGCTTGGGTAAACTTAAAGCGCAAGCCCCCATAGCCCAAAACAGAAGAGTCGCTGAGGTTGATGCGGGCCTCTACCCCATAGCTGCGCCCGGCCTCTAAGGGGTGCACCAAGCGGGTGCCTATGTAATTTCCCCACACGGGTACAGAGTCGGGTAAAGGCTCAAAAGGGTTTGGCGTGCCGGCATAAAAGGCAAAAATCACCGAGTAGTTTATACCCTGGTAGGGAAGTTGCCGGCCCACCACATTGGCCGGGGAGCCAAAGCCCCCCTGTTGACAATAAAGCAACTGGTTAAACGAGTCCGTATCGAAACACGTGCAAGCCGGACAACTTATGCCCCAACGGGCGGAGTACCAGGGGGGATAGACCGAGTCGAGCAAAAAATAAGATCCGA
>JBEIVB010000089.1:0-10059 GCA_040374085.1 Flavobacteriales bacterium
AGTGGTCGATCAAATGCGTGCCGATTATGTACATCGTTTTTATTCCAAGTTCTCAGAAGGAGGGTTTAAACGTCTCCTTCGGCAAGGCTTCGAGTTTCAGGATGCTCGCTATACATACGTGCCCACCTATACCGCTCCGGGTCACGCCAGCATTTACACCGGCGCTACCCCGGCCCAACACGGCATCATCGCTAACGAGTGGTATGAGTCGAACTCAAGTGCGCAGGTAACCTCTGTTCAGGATACAACCGAACATACCTTTGGAGGCCAAGTCAAGGGCAAAGGCGTTTCTCCACGCCGTCTGCTCGCATCCACCCTTGGCGACGAACTTTTTCTTTCCACCGTTGGCAAAGCAAACCTCATCAGCATAAGCCTCAAAGATCGAGGTGCCATTATGCCCGGTGGGCACACCGCCAAATGGGCTTTTTGGCTCGATGGGAAGTCCGGTAATTTTATAACAAGTTCTTATTATCAGCGTAAGCTGCCTCCAAACGATCCCCAGCGTGACAGCCTGCCTGCCTGGGTGGCGGCATACAACAGAACTCGCCCGGCAGATCGCTGCATCAACACCACCTGGAACACCTTGATGCCCCTGGCAACCTATTCAGAAAGTTTGCCTGACGACAACCCCTACGAAGAACCCCTAGATCCAAACGGCAAACCTGTTTTTCCATATTCATTGTCCGACCTATTCAAGAAGGATAAAAACTCATACGATGTTTTGAAAGAAACGCCCTTTGGAAACACCCTCGTTGTTGAAATGGCAAAACAAGCCATTGTGCATGAGCTTATGGGTAAAGACAGTATAACGGATTTGTTGTCTCTAAGTTTTTCGGCTACAGACTATATTGGCCACCAATTTGGCGTTAGTGCGGTGGAACTGGAAGATGCATACATCCGGCTCGATCGAGATCTTTCAGACTTTCTTTCCTACCTCGACGAGAATGTGGGCCGTGGTAAGTACACGCTCTTTCTAACCGCTGATCATGGCGCGGTAGAGGTTCCAGCGTATCTCCAAGACCAGGGTATACCTTCGGGTTATGTTTCTGCAAAAGGCATGACAGACAGCCTAAGTAGCTTTTTGAATCGAAATGTGGGTCCGGGAGTTTTTCAGCGTTTCATCAATCATCAGGTGTATTTGAACGCAAGTCGCGTGCAGGCATTTGGTAAACCCATGTCGGCGGTGGAGGATTTGGTGGCCGAGTATTGCATGCGTCAATCTGGAGTGCATAGGGTTTATACCCGCCACGCTGCCCTGGCAGGCCTTCCATTAGAGGGAACGGGCGCGTTGGTGCAAAATGGTTTTCATGCATCGCGCTCGGGAAATGTTGCGCTTGTTCTGGAACCGGGCTGGACAGAGTACAGCCGAAGAGGCACAACCCATGGCACTCCATGGACCTACGATACACGTGTTCCCCTGATTTTTTTCGGGGCCGGAATAAGGCCCGGAAAAACAGCAGAAACCGTTTCGGTTGTTGACATTGCCCCAACTTGCTCCATCCTTTTGGGCATTCCTTTTCCCAATGCAGCGGTTGGTAAGGCTTTAACCAAAGCCATAGAATAATGAAGACCAACCTCTTGGGCTTTCCCAAACAAGAACGGCTGTGTGGTGAGCGCGTGGTATCGGAACTTTTTGCTTCCGGCCGTTCAGACTTTGCACATCCTTTTCGGGTTGTTTGGAAATGGGTGGATCGAGGTCCACATCATTTGGTGCCGGTGCGTGTTTTGATTGTGGTGCCCAAGCGCCAGTGGAAGCGAGCCGTAGACCGAAACCGCATCAAAAGACTTGTGCGCGAGGGTTACAGAACCACAAAGCCATCTCGCCCGAGCAATGGGTTTCCCGAAAATCAAACGCTGCTGATAGCTTTTGTTTGGTCGGCCAAAAAGGTCTATGCATTAAAAGAGGTTCAGAATTGGATGATGAAAAAGCTTCCAACCCTCATTTGGCCCTCCTCCGCTTCCGATGATCAATCCTCGTTGGCAGGGTAATCGTTGCGTTGTAGGCGCATCCGAATTTTTTCGAGATGCTCCGCTTTTTTTGCGCTGCGCTGGGTTATGGATGTAGCGGTATAGTAGGTATGTGCCGTAAGGAAACGATCCTGAATCTCATCCCATTCCCGCGCAGAGGTCACCTTGTTCAACTTTTTAAGCTCTTGAAAAAGCCGTTTCGATATCTCCTCAAAATCGTCCCTCCCCAGATAGTCTAAATCGGCATCGCAAATCACACTTTCCATGGCATTAGACGCCGTTTGCGGCACCTGGGTAGACATAATGAGTTTTTTTATCGTGTTGATTTGATGATCAGAGTACCCAAAAGCAGGAAGATCGCGGGCAGCCATTTCTGCTCCAAGGACCTCATTGTTGTCGTATTGAAGAACAAATCCTGCATCGTGGTATAAGGCTGCTGTTTTCAATAAAACAACATCCTCTTCCGAAAGATTTTCGGCTCTTGCAATGCGTTCGGAAGCGTCGCGCACATCTAAAGTGTGACCCAAGCTGTGGTAATAGTAATATTCTGGCAATCCTTCCTCTAATTGACGAAGAATGTGCTGCTCAGATTTTTTATAGTTGAACCGACTGTACAAGTGTTGATTTAATTTTTGCCAAAATAAAGCATTTGGTTCAATACCCATACCTTCTACCGAAAGTTCGGGCAACACTTTTTCTACAAAGTACATGTCTACCAGGCCTTTGTTTTTGGCCTCCACCTTGCCTCTATGAGTACAAAGGAAGAAATCTTTAATCAGCTCGTAGGTAACACCGGATATGTTTACCATGCCCGGACTGCCGCTGGTTTCCAGCCTTTTGGCAACGTTCACCGTATCGCCCCAAATGTCATAGGCTAAGCGTTTTGAACCAATTACCCCGGCAACGAGCTCCCCGGTATGAATTCCAATTCTCAGTTTCCAAAGAGGTAGGCCCAAACGTTCGTTTGTCTCCTCTCTTGATGCCAAAAATCGATGCATCTCCAATCCTGCCAGCACCGTTTCAAATGGATTGCTGATGTTCCGTATGGGAACTCCACCGGCGCACATATAGGAATCGCCAATGGTTTTTATTTTTTCTATGTTGTATTTTTCTATGATGGCATCGAATCCCCGGAAACAGGCATCGAGCTCGGAAACCAGGGCTTGAGGGCGCATTCTTTCCGCTTCTTTGGTAAAGCCTACGAAGTCGGTAAACATAACCGTTGCGGTGCGGTAGCTTCTGGCTGAGGCCCGGCCTTTGTTTTTCAACTCCTCCACCATTTCAGCAGGTAGAATGTTGTGCAATAAGGCATCTGCCCGGTTTTTCTCGTTCTCCAAATCACGGTGTTGGCTGCGTATCCGCTCCGCCTGTTCGGTAATCTTAGCCGTCCTTTCCTCAACCAAGCTGGTTAACAGCCTGTGCTGCCTGGAAATGCTGCGTTTGCGCCTTTGAAACAGAATGAAGAACAACAACCCCAAACCGCAAAACACCACCATCCGCAGCCATCGGTTTTTATATAGAGGGGGTGTAATAACGAGGTGCAAAACCATCTTTGGCTCCGACCATTTGCCATCGTTGTTGCTGGCCTGCAGAAAGAAGTCATAAGCACCCGGCTCCAGGTTGGCGTATTGTACCACGTTTCCTTTTCTTAGGGGCATCCAATCTTCATCCACCCCTTCTAAGCGATAGCGGAACCTGTTTTTTTCAGAGGCAGCGTAGTGAAAGGCACTCAGCTGAAGGCTTATGAACCTCGCCTTGAAACTGAGCTTTACGGTATCTACACCCCTTTCATGATGGGTAAACGGAAATGCCCTTCCCAAAACCTCCATCTGCGAAATGCCCGGAAATGCAGGCACTGGATTGTTCCGGATGCTCCCGGCCCGGAAATAGACAGCTCCATCTTCTCCTCCGAAAAACAGCAACCCATCTTCTCCCGCAGCGCAAGCACCGGTATTGAATTCAGAAAACCCCAATCCATCGTCTTTGGTGTAGGCCTGAAGGCTTCCCGTTTTCGGTTCCAAGTGGCAAAGACCACGGTTTGTACTCATCCATATTCCATTCCGGGCAGTGGCCACCAAGCTGTAAACGGTGTTGTCGGGCAAAC
Organism: Flavobacteriales bacterium; assembly: GCA_040374085.1. Taxonomy (GTDB): domain Bacteria; phylum Bacteroidota; class Bacteroidia; order UBA4408; family UBA4408; genus JBEIVB01. The sequence continues at coordinate 4,073 of JBEIVB010000089.1, forward strand.
CGTTGTCCTCTAACCAGGTGTTCACTACCCTGGAGCGTTGGGCATCCCATTGGTTTAATCCCCCACCCAAAGTCCCTACCCAGAGATACCCGCTGTGCCACGACAAGCTCAACAGGTTGTTGCTGCTCAGGGAGGTGGGCTCTTGAGGCTGCGCAATCCAGTGGCGCTCCCGCGCAGGCCATCCCCGGCTCACCTCCCAGCAGTATAGTCCGCCACCATCGCTGGCTCCCCATGCTCTACCGACATCGTCAAACAGAATCTGTCGTATGGGGTTGCCGCCGGATGCCAGGGCGTTATAAGCGTACCAACGCCCATTCTGCCAATCGCTCGAAACCACCAAAAGGCCAGCCTGGGTGCCCACCCACCACGTTCCATCCGCATGTTGCCGGATGTGGTTTATGCGCAAGCCGGAGAGAGAATCCAACAGCCCCTTTGGCAGCTGCAAAGGCCTGAATTTCCGGCCATCAAAAGAAGATATCCAACCTTGCCCACCCACAACCAATGTCTGATGCATGGGGTCTTCCGTAACGGCAAAAACCGAGGGCTTTGTTTGATTGGGTCTCAACCATGAGAACGCGGCCCCGCTGGGCTTTCCTTTCCAAAGTCCCTCATCGCACCCAATCCAAGTATGACCTTTAAAGTTGGCCACAACCGCCCAGCAGGAGGATGGGTTTAAGCCGGGCAAAACCCGAAACCCTTTTTGATGGAGGTCTAAGGTTAACAAGCCGTGCGCGCTGCCGAGCCACAATACTCCACTTCGGTCTAAAAAAGCACCGTTAAGCAAAAGTCCATCCTCAAGAGAGAACGTATACAGGCTGCGGTCTGGTTGCCGCAGTTGGTAGCGCCCGGCCTCTAAAAACAAAACCGAGCCATTGCCACAATCCCATGCCCACTCTACACGCTCATTGAGGATTTCAAGGTCTCCATTGTTTTTATAAGAAAACAGGGTTTTGCCAACCAGGCACCAAACGCCATTGTTAAGGGTGCCGAGGGCTCGAATTCCCTCCCCAAATTTTTTCAGGGTAACGGGTGTTTTGCCGGGATTGAAATGCAACAGGGTTCCTTTGTTGGTAGACGCCCAAAACATACCGCGCGAGGCATCGGACCGAATGCCCGTGAGCCCCTCATCGCTTGGGAGATTCAGCTCTGCTTTTTTTCCATGCACCACTGAGCCATTTCGCTCAAAAAAGGCATACCCATTCATGCCGTTGCTCCATGCCACTGCTTGCTTTCCCGCGCAGACAATGTGTTGGAACTCGGGCAGATGATGACCATCAAAAGCAAATTCAAAGGGAAATTGGCTCAGAAAACGATCTTCTCGGTTGAGGTAGATGCTGATGCCGCGATTGTGCGCAATCCAAATGGCGCCATTCCCATCCGGTGCCAGGCCGTGCACCACGTTTCCACCCACGGAAAACGGCTTTCTTGGATTTGGCTTATAGGCTATTAGGGAATGGCCGTCGTAACGGTTTAGGCCATCGCCCGTGCCAAACCACATGTAGCCCACCGGATCTTGGGCAAGAGATAGTACCAAGGGGTTGCTTAACGCTAAGCCCGACTCGTGAACGTTTAAAGGAACCTCGGTTCCGGCAGCGGTTGCCGGAAAAACGAATGCGAAAAATAGAAGGTATAAACAGGCAAAGCTTCGCCTTTTCCTCATGAAGTTAAGATTCGGTTGAAGTAGGTTCAGCCTTGCTGATCTTGGTTACCCACCACAACCACATTAAGAAAATGAATAAGTAAACCAGAATATTAAATACGTATTTGTGGTTAAAATCAACCCAGGCTGGGTAGGAAACGCTAATGAGTACAAGAGAGGTAACACGGATGATGTTCAAGAGCAAAACGCCCGATACTGCCAACGGAATGAACCAACTTTTTGTCTTTTTCGGGCCTGGAAAAATGAGAATCAAAGCAGAAATGCCATACATCAACCCCAAGCCAACACAGGCAGGGCCAATCTCAATGCCGCCTGTTCCCTGTATGCGTATGATGTTGCCCATCACCTCATAGGTATATCCCATCAAACTCAAAAGCGCGCGGGTGCCCAGCACAATTATGCCAAGGAAGAAATTGAGAATGGAGTTCCAAATCCAAGCGGTATGCACGTTTTTGCCGATGTACTCAGCCAAAAAAGTCCAAAGGGCATAAATCAGAAAACCTTTGAGGAAAAAGGCGTTTACCGGGTTTGAAAAGGTTTGGCGAAATCGATTCATGCTCGAAATGTGGTGCGTAAAGGTAGGGTTTCCACGTGTTTGGATTTGAGTTTGTTCATTAAGATATTCTTACTTTGCCCTTAATCCCTGTTTGGCTGGCGTATTGCTCATTACAATGGTTTTCTTACATTTGCGGTCCTGTTTCCAAAAATGGCCATGAATCCATTGGATGAATTTACCGTTCCATTTGGTGGTCTAAGCCAAGGGCTTCATCGCTACGAGTTTGAGGCAGGGCCTTCGTTCTTTAAAGCCATTGCATCGCCTTTGTACGAAACGGGAGATGTTCAGGTGTTGGTAACTTTGGAAAAGCAAAGCGCCATGCTGGTGCTTGGTTTTGAAGCGTCCGGAACCCTTCGGGTAAGCTGCGACCGCTGCACAGCCGACGCAACTATACCTCTGTCCGGAAAAGCCAAGAGGTTTCTGGTGGTGAAATTCGGCGACCCCGATGTCGACCCCGGCACCGAGGAAATTATGGTTCTGCCGCATTCCGAAAACCATCTGAACCTCGCGCAAACTACGTTTGAATTCCTCCATTCCTTGGTCCCAAACGTCATCATCCCCTGCGAAATCACCGAATCTAAGGAGCTATGCAATCAAGATGTCCTGCTCCAGCTCGACCGTCACCGCTCCCACAATCCGGGTTCGGATTCAGGTCCTTCGATTTGGAAAGGATTGGAAGGCTTATCAAGCGAATCGCAACAAACAGAAGAATCGAACAACACGTAATAATTAGGAATCCATGCCACACCCGAAACGAAAACTCTCCAAGAGTCGCCGCGACAAAAGAAGGACGCACGATAAGGCTGTGCCCAGCACGCTGTACATCGACAAAGCCTCTGGCGAAATCAACCTGATGCACCGGGTAAACCCTGAAACGGGTATGTACCGTGGGCGCAAGGTGATGAAGGGCACCAAAGACGAGGCTTAATTTCCCCGCGTCAGGGTCCTTTTGAAATGAAGCTAGGCTTAGACGTTTCCGGAGGCGACCACGCGCCAGCCGCTCCTATACAGGGTGCTTATGCGGCCATTCCAAACCTTTCCGCCCAAGATCGGGTGGTGCTGCTGGGCGATGAAGCCGAAATACACAAAACGATAGCCGATCTCGGCTACGATGCCGCCTTGGTTGATGTGGTGCACGCACCCGAAACCATCGCCATGGGCGAGCACCCGGCAAAAGCGCTGCTCCGTAAACCCGAATCCAGCTTGGCAAAGGGATTTGCGCTGTTAAAAGCCGGCAACCTCGATGCCTTTTCCTCTTGCGGCAACACCGGCGCTATGCTGGTTGGGGCCGTACAAATTCTAAAACCCATTCCGGGCGTCATCAGGCCTTGCATCGGTACGATTATGCCCAAACTTTCGGGCGGATTGGGGTTGGTCTTGGATGTTGGCACCAACGCAGATTGCAAGCCCGAGGTACTGGAGCAGTTTGGACTTCTCGGCTCTCTGTTTGCCGAGCATGTGTACAAAATTTCCTCTCCCAAAGTAGGGCTGTTGAACATTGGGGAAGAACCCGAAAAGGGCAACCTATTGGCCCAAGCCGCACATCAATTGATGGCGGCAAACACCACCTATAATTTCATTGGAAACGTTGAAGGACGAGATCTGCTCAGCGACAAGGCCGATGTCTTTGTGTGCGATGGATTTACCGGCAACATCATCCTAAAAGAGGCAGAAGCCTTCTATACGGCCATACGCAAGCGCGGAATCCGCGATGCTTTTTTCGATCGGTTCAATTACGAGATATACGGCGGTACCCCCATTTTGGGAGTAGCCTCTCCGGTGCTTATTGGACATGGCATGAGCAGCCCTGAAGCCATAAAAAATATGATGCTGCTCTCCAAAGATGTGGCTGCCAGTGGGGTAGCGCAAAAAATCAGTAATGCTTTTCCCTTATGAACCTCGTGCGCGCTGCCATAACAGCTGTAAATGGATATGTTCCCGATTACATTCTCTCCAACAAAGAGCTCGAACATTTGGTGGATACCACCGATGAGTGGATTTTTTCCCGAACCGGTATCCGTGAGCGACGCATCTTAAAAGGCGAGGGTCAAGGAACTTCCGTTATGGCGGTAAAAGCCATTGAAGGACTCCTCGAAAAAAGAGGCATATCTGCCAAAGAAATCGATATGGTGCTGGTGGGTACGGTAACCCCCGATATGGTGTTTCCCAGCACCAGCAACGTCATCTGCGATAAGATTGGAGCCACCAATGCCTGGGGCTACGACATCAGTGCCGCTTGCAGCGGCTTCCTCTATGCCCTGGTTACGGGCTCTCGCTTTATTGAATCGGGTGCCGCCAAAAAGGTGCTGGTAGTAGGGGCAGATAAAATGTCGTCGATCATAAACTACCAAGACCGCGCCACCTGCGTTATTTTTGGCGATGGAGCCGGAGCCGTATTGTTGGAACCCACCGAAGAGCCGGTGGGCATCATAGACTCCATTATGCGCGCCGATGGAAGCGGCCGAAATTATCTCTTCCAAAAGGCCGGTGGTTCTATGTATCCGGCCACAGAAGAAACGGTGGCCAACCAAGAACATTACGTGCACCAAGAAGGACAAACGGTGTTTAAGTTTGCCGTTACCAACATGGCCCAGGTTAGCGTTGATCTTATGGAACGCAACCACCTAACCGGCGACCAGATTCAATGGCTGCTGGCACACCAGGCCAACAAGCGCATAATTGATGCCACCGCACAGCGCATGAACCTCGATCCAGAGAAAGTGCTCATGAACATAGAGCGCTACGGCAACACCACCGCCGGAACCATTCCCCTGCTGTTTCACGACTTCGAAAAGCAATTCAAAAAAGGCGATAACCTGGTTTTGGCCTCCTTTGGCGGCGGCTTTACCTGGGGTGCGGTTTACCTCAAGTGGGCGTATTAAATTGCCCCTAGAAGCCCGCCCTCATTTGCCACCCAAGCTCAGATTCCTGCAACCCATTGCATTTATGCACCCACCCGCCCTTTCCGATTCGTTTGGGAAAACCATGGCGGAGGAGTAGGCGGCGTGAACAGCAGTGCAGTGGGCAGTTGTGAATTGTGCATGCCCGCTTGCAGCAGCACCACCGGCCCCGTTTGCTTGCTTCTAAACACAAACACAGGCACATCAATGGGTGTGCGCGATGGCATTGCATAGCGGTTCAGCAGGTGCTCTCCGCACGCGCCCCGCTCAAAGCGGCGGCCGTTTATGGTTATGAACTCGGGCATAAGACTATCGGCCCCAAACGCATGGGCCTTGGGAGTGCAAGGTAAGGGTTTGGCGGCAGTTGTTGGTGTGCCTTGCACGGCAAACGGGGTAGGGTGGGCTGCACAAGACTTTCATTAAAGGTGGGGTAAGGCTTGCGAGTAAACGTAGGATGCCGCCCCCGTACTTATCATCTAAACATAGCATTGCATGAATATATTTATGCAGGGCATGCCCCCTTGTAAGCCACCGCCAGCCCTAAACCTTTGTGCGGTTCCTATGGGTGGTTATGCATCCTTACCGCACCATGCCTAATAAGCATTTGCCCCCCCAAAAAACCTTTTTTGGGTAGGAGAGAATTGGAAATCGGGTTCAATAAATAACGACACATGGTGTTGTATGCGTAACATGCAATGTTTTATATACACCATGTTTTGCATATATCAAAAAAGGTGTTAACCTTTGTTGAAGTTCTTTGATTTTTGATTTAGTGTTAACCATAACCTTATAACCTATGAAACTATTGCTATGACACCCCATATAGCTAATCCTTGCTCTGGAATCGTCATTAAAGCAGACCCACAATACC
>JBEIVB010000171.1:0-3872 GCA_040374085.1 Flavobacteriales bacterium
AAGAGCAATAGGCAGAACTTTCCTCAAAAGCCTCAAGTGATTCGGACGGATGATGCCATCCATAAAATGGCTGTAAGAGAACCCTACCCTTCGTACCGAAACACGGCCTAACGCCATGCAACGGTTTGCGTTATCAGCTTTGAGTATTTGGGGTAGACAATTTTCGGACTGTGTAGGCCCTGTCTTCGGCTTTAAGCCCATTGCGGTTGCAGGCGAACCCTGATTGCGTGTATGATCTGATAGTACCTGAGGTTAGTGTTGCGGTAAAGTGGAGCAATGTGCATGGATTAAAACGCATCCTCTTAGGGCAACAAAGTGGCTTTGAATCGGAATTGCTTATATCATGCTAAGCAATGAAAGTGGCGTTTGGCCGGTGCAGCCCATAAGAGCCAAAGGACCAGGCTATGTAAGAAGTAAAACCTAGTCATGGCCTGTTTACCCCATCAACCAAAAATGTTTTGCTTGCCGTTTTACAAAATGTCCTCTACCTCCTATGCTGCATATACTTTGGTTGGGATTGGAGGTGCAGACAATTCTCGGTGGCGTTTTGGTGCCATGCTGGAATGAAGCACGAAGCAAACCACCGCTGCTGTTGGTGTTAAAAAAAGTAGACACAGCCAAATCAGCGCGGAGGAAAGCCCACGGATGTTATCTTCACACAGCGTGCTCAAATGCAAATTTCTATGCGCTCTGTAAGAACAAAAAACGTTGCCTATCTCAGTCTATGCCTCATTTTTTTGCTCGGCGGGTGCCGAACGTGGGACGGGTCTTTTATCAAACCGGGTACAGATCCGATAAACCCCAAAATCCTCACCCTTAATCTTAAATTAGAGGACTATCAAACCGCCGCCTCGGTTGGAAACAGCACACTAGATTATCGCCTAAACGATGGCATCATGTTGTTTACCAAAGAAGCGGAGCAAAACCTTATGGATCCTTTTGGCGACAAATACGGTACCATGTCGCTTAGAACCAACATAGTGGTTGCGCGGTTTGGCATTGGAAACATGTTGCTCTCATCGCTCTTGTTTACCCTTCCAAACGTAATGGGGTTTCCGTTCATGAACATACGCTACAAGCTCTCTGCCGAAGTGCGTATAACAGACAGCAACAAAAAGCTTATCGGCATGTATCAAGGCCAGGGCGAATCAAGCGTAAAAGTAGCCTACTATTACGGGTATTCACTTTGGAATTCTTCGGCAGACCGAAAAGCCTATACCGATGCATTAACTGAGGCTCTAGCCAGCATTCGATCTAAAATACGAAGCGATGCAGCCATGTTAAACGAGAAGCTGAGCGTTGCCGGTACCGAACGAAAAAAACAGGAATAAACAACCTTTAAATTGTAACGGTTCGGGGAAGCTAGGAAGGTACCTGTTATTGAAAAAAAGGCCCAATTCAGCTCTTACCAGATTTTTACTCGATCATTTGCCTCGAGGTACATGGCATTGCCTTTCTTTACGTTAAAGGCGGAGTAGAAGGGGGCAAAATGCGAAAGGGGGCCGTTCACGCGGTACTTGGGTGGGGAGTGCGGATCGGTACGCACGTGGGTCATCACCAACTCGGGCTTAGACGCCATGCGCCATACCTGGGCAAACCCAAGGAAGAAACGCTGATCCGGTGTAAAACCATCGATGAGGGTGTTGCTTTTGCCTTGCTCTGTGAGTTTAAACGCATCGTAGGCTATGGAAAGACCACCCAGGTCGGCAATGTTTTCGCCCAGGGTGAGTGAGCCGTTCAAATGGAGGGAGTCCAAAACTGTAAACTTATTATATTGATCTACGAGTTTAGCGGTGGCGGAAGAAAACTTCTGAGCGTCTTCGTCGGTCCACCAGTTCTTTAGATTCCCTTGGGCATCGTATTGCTTTCCCTGATCGTCGAAACCGTGCGTCATTTCGTGTCCAATGACCATGCCGATGGCACCGTAATTGATGGCATCGTCTGCCTCCGGATGAAAGAAAGGAAATTGAAGAATGCCCGCGGGAAAAACAATCTCGTTGAAGCTGGGATTGTAATACGCATTGATGGTGGGAGGTGTCATGCCCCACTCAGTTTTATCTACCGGCTTATCGAGCTTCGAAGCCATTTCCCGGTAACTGTGCATCCAAACAGAGGTAAGATTATCGAAGTAGCGGTTTCGGCTGATCGTTACGTCGTCGTAATTTTTCCACTTATCGGGGTATCCAATTTTCTTCACAATGGTGTTGAGCTTTTCTACGGCCTTCTGTTTGGTAGCATCGCTCATCCAGCTTAGTTTTTGGATGCGCTCACGAAAAGCCGTCTGCAAGTTGTTGACCAAGGCATCCATGCGCTTGCGGGAATCGGCATTGAAGTATCGGTCTACATACACTTTGCCGAAAAGCTCACCCAAGGATTCATCTGTTTGCCCAATCATGATTTTCCAACGAGCCTCCTGCACCTCTGCACCGGAAAACAAACGACCGAATTGAAACGCAGCATCGCGAAATGGTTTTGATAAATAACTGGCATGGTTGTTCAGATAATCGAAGGCCACCTTGGATTTCCAATCTTCTATGGATTCCGACACAAGCAGTTTGCTTAGCCCTTTGTAGTAGTTCGGCTGGGATACGTTTACGCTGTCGGTAGCTAAACCCATTTTGCCGAGCAGCAACTTCCAATCCACTGCGGGAGAAAGCTTTTGCAATTGTTCTATTGAAAGTTTATTGTAATTTTTTTGTGGATCGCGCAACTCCTCTGGAGCCAAATGATGGGTGGCAATTTTGGTTTCCAAAGCCAGTATGGCATTGGCCTTTTTAACCGCTGCCTCTTCGGGTAAACCTGTCAGCACAAAAAGGGTCTTAACGTGATTCAAGAACTTGGCACGTATGCTGCTCGACGATTCATCTTTTCCGGTGTAATATCCTTTCTCGGGCAGGGATAATCCACCCTGCACCATAATCAATATGTTTTTATTGCTGTTCTTATCGTCTGGGGTAACGCCACTGGGCAAAAGGTCACCAAAGCCTTTGGGACGCTCCTCTGCCAAAAAAATCATCAACTGCTTATAATCCTTCACCTCGTAAATGGATTGTATTCTTCCGGCAATGGGCTCAAAACCCAATTTGTCTATAGCGACGGTATCCATGCCGCTGGCATAAAAATCGGCCACCTTTTGGGCATCGCTTCCCGGTTTGTGATTGGTTTGTTTCGAAAGGTCGGCAAGAAGGATTTTTTGCTTTTCCAACGTCTCGGTGTACAAGGTGTAAAAGCTGCCCCATGCCGACATGTCGGCCGGAATCTTAGCTTTCTTCAACCAGGTCCCGTTGGCATATTCATAAAAGTCATCTCCGGGCACAACCTTAGGGTTCATATTGGTGGTGTCGAAGAAGGATTGAACCGGTTCGGTTTTCTTCTGAGAACAGGACTGATTCAAGAGGGCCAAGGCAATGGCTGCAGCGGCGGAAAACCGAATGGGGGAAGGAAGAATCATACGCTTTTGGAAATGTTTTTTGTGTGGGACGATTGAAATGACAGATGGGTTACAGCTCATTCAAGAATAAATGCAGAAGGGTGTCTGTTGATATCCGGTGGCAAATATAACCATGTGGCTGTGGAATCTTGAAACGCTGCAACTGGCGTAGAAAAATGAAGAAGGAATGGGAAATTCTTCATAAAAAGCGCGTGTGAACACCTCCACAGAAACTCTTGTGCAGCAATGATTCAACTTAACTGGTCTGTGAAGAAAGGGTGCATCAACGGGTTACCCAAAGTTTCTCTGTATACACCTTGCCGGCATCATCGGTAAATCGTACCAAGTAGTGACCTGCCTCCACATCCGGTAATGGAAACATAAAGGGCGATTCGTGGGTGCCCCGATAAAAACCTTTGAACAAGACCCGATTCAACTTTCC
>JBEIVB010000018.1:0-34220 GCA_040374085.1 Flavobacteriales bacterium
AAAGCGTCTTTTCGAAACGGGGAAAATCGTGGAATCGAAAGGATAACTTTCGGAACATTCAAACCAAAAAACGGCAGGGTTAGGCAATTCAGGTCGTTCGTTTAGCAGTTTCTCTTTGATCTTCTCGGGGTAATTGCCTATGGAAAATCGGTAAGCACCAATTCCGGTGGTATGCATGATGCGAAAGGATTCATTCGGTTCGCGTATTCTAGAGACTTGATATTGAAAAATGTTTACGTTTTTTTGTTCCAATGACGGAATCAGCATGTATCCTTCGGATACATTCATAGGAAGTAAACCCACCGGTTCAATGCGAATGCTTTGTTCTACTTCATCAAAAAGGTGCTGTCCAGTTTGAATGGGATTTTTTAAAGTTTTTATGCTTTTGTATAATATGTCAAGGATCGTCTTTACAGAAGGAGAAAGGGGAGGGGTATTCTCAAACTCGATCTTCATACACCTTGGATCCAGTGCTTTGATCCGCTTGGGCATCTCTTCTTCGAACGCTTGCTGCTCCGAAAGAATCCGGTTTGCTGTTTGATAATGATCCATCAACTCAGCATAGCTGGGGAACAGTTTCCTCTGCTCGAAATTCCGATAGGTTTCCTTCAGAAAGGCAAGAAGCATGTAGTGTTTATGTTCGGCATCCAACGGTGCCTCCATAAACCAGTTTGGACTTAGGAAAGGCATACTCTTTTTTGTATGCCTAAACGAGAATCTACTTTATAGGGTTTCGGCCTCTTCCAAGGGGGTTTCGCTGTAATCGCGGACGATTTCGTAGGTGGTATTGCGCTCGATGGGGCGTCTGCCGGCTTGTTTGATGAGGTCTACAAGTTGAGCGGTACTTAGTTTGGGCGATTGCTCCTCCGAACCGGCCATAGAATAAATTTTGGTAGTGTCGTCTATGGTGCCATCGAGGTCGTCAACCCCATAATGCAAGGAGAGTTGGGCAACCTGCCTTCCAATCATGGGCCAGTAGGCTTTTACATGCTGAAAGTTATGAAGATACAAACGGCCAATGGCGTAGTTCCGTAAATCTTCTACAACCGAGGTCTCGCTCAGGTGGCTCATCTGATTGTCCTGATTCCGGAATTTAAGCGGAATAAACGTGTTGAATCCGCCCGTTTCGGTTTGCAGTTTTCTGAGGCGTTCCATGTGATCGATTCGGTGTGCGAAAGATTCTATGTGACCGTAAAGCATGGTTGCATTGGAGGGCATGCCCAAGCGGTGCGCTGTTTCATGAATGGCAAGCCACTCGTCTGCCGTGCATTTGTCTGCGCAGATTTGTTCTCTAATCTCGGGGTGGAAAATTTCTGCACCACCACCCGGCAGAGAATCCTGTCCATGAGTTTTTAGAATGGATAATCCTTCTTCAAAGCTAACCTTAGCCTTCCGGCACATGTATTCCAACTCAACCGCAGTGAAGGCCTTCACGTGCAATTCGGGTTTGATGCTTTTGATTTTTTGGATCAATTGAGCAAAAAAGTGCAGTCCCATCTTCGGATGTACGCCGCCCACAATGTGAACTTCCGTGATGGGTTGGTCTACATATTCTCTGACTTTATTTAGAATCTCTTCCTCCGTTAGTTCCCAGCCACTTTCCCGGTTTTTGAGCAGGCGAGAGTAGGAGCAAAATTTGCAATCGAATACGCAAATGTTGGTAGGTTCTATGTGGATGTTGCGGTTGAAATAAACGGCATCTCCGTTTTTTTCTTTCCGAACATGATTTGCTAAGGCGCCCACCCAATTGAGTGTGCCTGCTTCATACAGCATAAGTCCTTGCTCTTCTGTAAGTGGCTGCTTTTCGCAAATTGCGTCGAGTACTTGCTCAAAACGAACATCGGGAAGGGTTTTTCTCAGGAGAGAAAAGGTATTGGAAGTGGAAAAGGATGAAGTCATGTGAATAAACTAAAGAAGTAACACCAAAGATTGCCGACGGTTCAGAGTACGGTAAATTCTGTTCGTCTGTTTTTTTTCTTTCCGAGTTCTGTATCGTTCGGTGCTATGGGTTTGGTGTCTCCGTATCCGGTAGGTTTCAAACGCTCGCGCTGTATGCCTTTGGATTCGAGGAAGTTCACCACGGATTTGGCTCTATTCTCTGAGAGTAAAAGGTTGGCTTTACTATCTCCTACGTTGTCGGTGTGGCCTGCAACCTCGAGCTTGAGGTTGGGGTTTTTGTTTAGCAACTCAACCAATCGGTTTAGTTCGTATGTACTGGATGCACCGAGTTGAAAGGAGCCGCTCTCAAAGAAAATGTTTTCCAACACCACACGCTTGCCCGCCCGTATAGACTGAAGCATAACGTCTTGTTGATAGGTATCTAAGGAAATTCCAGATGGCAAATCGAAGTGTCCGGAATGAAACAAGTAGCCGGTTAATCCTACATTAAAGGCGTAAGACTTTCCGCTGGGCAGGCAAACTAAAAATTCTCCGTCGGATGGATTGGAACTGGTTTCGGCTATTTTTTTTCCGGTGGACAAATCAATTAAGGTGAGTTCAGATCCAAGTGGCTTTCCACTCTCTGCATCTTTCACAATTCCTTTCACGTATGTGGTAGCAATTGGGCGCGCTTCGGGATATAAGTTAAATGAATAAATATCCAAGCTTCCGTAGCCTTCTTTTCGGTTGGCTGCATAAAATGCCTCTGTGCCAAGAGCACTTACTGCAAGGCTGGTTTCCTCTTCGGGGGTGTTAATCGGATATCCAAGGTTTACGGGCTTGCCCCAGGTTCCATCGGGTTTGCGCCTGGCAACAAAGAGGTCCATTCCTCCCATTCCCGGGTGTCCATTGGAGGCAAAATACAGGGTCTGATTGTCGGGGTGAATAAAGGGAGAAAGTTCATCAAAGGGGGTGTTGAGGCTGTCGCTTAAGTTAAGCGGAGGAGCCCATTCACCTTCCGCTGTTAAGGTGCTGAAATACAAATCGGAACCTCCTTTTCCTCCGGAACGTTTGCTTACAAAGTACAAGGTGGTACCATCTGCAGAAAGGCTGGGCTGTGTGTCCCAAGCCGGACTGTTTATGGTTCTTCCCAAGTTTTGAGCTTGGCCCCATCCATTGGCTCTACGAAAGGAAACAAACAAGTCGCAGCTTCCAAGGCCTTTTCTGCCTCCTGCGTATTGGCCGGGCATTTCTTCGCATCCGGTGAAGATGAGAATTTGGCCGTCTGCCGAAATGCTTTGTCCGCCTTCATTTCCGGTGGTATTAACCGGAGGCCCCAAGTTTTTTCGCTGAGCCCAACTGCCATTTTCTTTCTTGGATGTGTAAAAATCTTCGTGAAGCTTTTGGATTGAGGAAGGGGAGAGGGTATCGTCGGGCTGCCGAACGGTAAATATCAGTGTGGATAAATCGGCTGTTAATGAGGGCAGGTACTCTTCGTGTTTTGAGTTGATGTTGGGTCCGAGATTCACCGGGTTGAATGGAACCGGATGATCCAGGGCCCAGGCGCCGAAGCGGGCAGAAGCCAGTGATCTGCGGGCTCTTGCTTGTATCGGAGCATCGCCTTGCTTTGAAGATAGAAAGCGGGTTAGGGCCACCTCTGCTTCCTTGTAGCGCATCAATTGATTATATGCCAATCCTAATGAGAAAAATGCGTTTGGAAAAAAGCCAGGGTTGCGTTGGGTTATGATGCGAAAGCGCTCCGCGGCTTCAGCCGTTCGCTTCATGTCCAGCAGCAATTCTCCCGAGAGTATATAGGCTTCCCAGCATGCGGAGTCCGCTTGTAGGGCTTTTGAAAAGCTCTGCAAGGCTTTATCACCAAATGCGAACGCCTCGCCTCTTTGACCCATTTTTTCGAGTTCAACGCGTTTGTTGTATAATTCTATGCCGTCTTCAAGATTGCGAATGGCTTTTTTGCTGCTGGTCGAATACTTGGGTTGAGCGATTGCGTGGAAACCCATTCCCATCCACAAAAAATATAAAACGAAGGCAAATGATTTCACGGCAGGTGCAGGTATTTATGCGTCTGTATGCCCACTCTCCACTCCGGATGCTGCATGGTAAACTCGGTAATGAGGGGCATAACCTCTTCACGTTTGCTCCACTCGGGCTGAAGAATCAACGGGCAGTTGTTGCCTGCAGCGCGAACGGCTTCAGCTTGCTTTTGTGCCCACACCAAATCGTTGCGGTTGTACACAATTACTTTTAGTTCATGGGCTTTGGAGTAAATTTCGGGAAGAGGGGTTATCGTTTTTTTCGGGGAGAGACAGATCCAGTCCCAGTTTCCGGTGAGTGGGTATGCACCGCTTGTTTCAAGGTGAGCAGCCACTCCTTTTTTGTGGAGGAATTCGGTGGTAAACTCCATGGGATAAAGGCTGGGTTCTCCACCCGTTATGACCACTACTCCGGAGGGGTTTTGGATGGCCTGTTCCAGAAGAGGTTCTATTTCCACGAGGGGATGCAGATGGGCGTTCCAGCTTTCTTTAACGTCGCACCAATGGCAACCCACATCGCATCCCCCCACCCGAATAAAATAGGCTGCTTTTCCGCTGTGCATGCCTTCACCTTGCAGGGTGTAGAAATGCTCCATGACGGGCAGTAGGCGACCGTCTTCAAAGGTTTGATTGTTTGAATAAAGCAGTTCGGTGCTTTGAGGCGTATGTTTCATGAATGGCTTTAGTTGCGCCGGTCTATACCCCACATCAGTTTTTGTCGCAGGGTTTCGGAAAAGTTCTGACCGGGTAGGCGCAGAAGGTGAAAAGGTTGTGGCGCTCGTTTGATGGTGATTTCGGTTCCGGGTTCAACCAAGGAAGAGCGCGAATCGAGTGAGGCCAAAAAATGCTTGTGCCGGCCTTCCACCTTCAGGGTGATGACGTCCTTATCGGAGATGATTAAGGGCCGCACGTTGAGGTTGTGCGGAGCGATGGGGGTAATGATGAAATTGGCAGAATCGGGCATCACTATGGGACCGCCGCAACTCAGCGAATAGGCAGTGGATCCGGTGGGTGTAGACACAATTAATCCATCTGCCCAATAAGCGTTCAGGTATTCACCGTTGATGTAGGCGTGAATGGTCATCATGGAGGCACTTTCGCTTTTCAGAAGAGTGAACTCATTCAAGGCAATGTTTTGGTTGGCAAACCAAGGATGATCGCTTTCTGCGCACAGCATGGTGCGGCTGTCGAGGCTATGCTCTCCTTTCAAAATATGGGCTACAGCGGTTTCCATTGTTTCAATGTCTATGCTTGCCAGAAAGCCCAATCGGCCTGTGTTTAGGCCAATTACCGGAATGGTGCTACCGGCAACGAGGGGAACGGTATTGAGCAAAGTGCCATCGCCACCGATGCTTATCACTAAGTTCACTTCCCTAGACAGGGGTTTGTAGGAAGAAAACAGGCTGCTCGGATTTTGAAAGGAAACTTTATCGCGAATGAGTTGATAAAAATCCTCGTGAAACATGAGGTTAACCCCCTCCGATTCGAGCAGTCCGATGAGTTTTTTTATTGGGTTAATGTTGTATGCATTAACGCTTTTACCGTAGATGGCAACTTTCATTGTTTCCCAGAAATCTCCCTCAAATATAATGTAAAAGTAGGGGCGGAATCAGGGTTCGAGAAACTTTAAGAAAGACTGGTACCGATCCAACATGCCTTGGTCCTCCTCTCCATCGTGAAATGCTGCTTTAACGGTGTAGTTGAAACGGTGAAAGGTTTGCAGAATGCCCGATAGGTCGGTACGGTTTACTTTTATGGTTACCTCCAACTTTTGAGCATCGAGAGGAGACGAAATGTAGAGGCTCAGGATTTTGGCGTCGTTGGATTCAACAATTCGGGCAATCTCAGAGAGCTGGTAATCGTGCACGTTCACTTCAATCACAATTAGTCCGCCGTTCTCTTTCATGGAGCCCATTTCAGCCAGCTCAGCGAGCATGGTGGACAGTGTAATAATCCCCAAGTAATTGCCATCTCGATCGAGTACCGGTAGAAGCGACAATTTTAATGAGGTGATGACTTTTAGAACATCGTAGAAATGTTGATCTTCAAGAACAAAGGGCTTGGCCAGGGATAGACTGTGGTTGCCGATGGGTTCATCGGGGTGATTTAAGTCGAGAATGTCTGCTTCGCTGATGAGCCCGAGAAACTCCTGGTGATTGACGATGGGAAGATGCGAGACCCGAAAATCACCCATCCAATGGAGCGCACGCGTTCCGGTGTCGGAGGTTTTAATGGGCGGAACATCATCAGAGATGAGGTCTCGCGCAAGAAAAAGGTGGTGATGGCCTTTGGTTTCCATGGTTCCGTCTCACGCAAATAAACGCGAAAAGATCATTGGGGTTTACCTTAATACCATAATAACGCTAAAAAAGATGAAAACGTGGGGCCGCCCACCAATTTTCTACCTTCGCAGCATGAAGAAAACGTGTCTTAGCGTGAACATTAACAAGGTAGCCACTCTGCGTAATGCGCGTGGGGGCGAGGTACCGGATGTGGTGAAGTTTGCCCTGGATTGCGAGCGTTTTGGTGCACAAGGCATCACCGTTCATCCAAGACCCGATGAAAGACACATACGCTATTCCGACGTTTTCGCGCTCCGAGAGGTTATCGCCACCGAGCTGAATGTGGAAGGTTACCCATCGAATGATTTCCTGAAATTGGTGGAGGCGGTGAAGCCTGCTCAGGTCACGCTCGTGCCCGATCCACCCGATGCCATTACCAGTCAGGCCGGTTGGAATACCGTGCAAGAAGGTTCTTTTTTGCGGGATGTTGTACATACCCTAAAGAATCAAGGCACTCGGGTTTCTTTATTTATGGAACCCAATCGTGAGTGGCTCGAAGAGGCTGCTAAGCTTGGTACAGACCGCGTTGAGTTTTACACCGGACCCTATGCACACGGCTACCCTGCCAACCCCTCCGAAGCTGTAGCACCCTACGCTGAAGCAGCCATTTGGGTTAATGAACTCGGTCTTGGACTCAATGCCGGCCATGACTTAAACTTGGATAACCTCCATTTTTTTCGGCGTCATCTTCCAAACTTACTTGAGGTTTCCATTGGCCACGCCCTCATTTGCGATGCGCTGTATCTCGGAATTGAAAATACCATTCAGCTGTATCGACGTCAGCTAATTTAATAACATGGAGCTTTTTTATCGTAGAGAAGGCGCCGGTCTTCCGGTGTATATTTTGCATGGACTGTTTGGCTGTGCAGATAATTGGAGTCAGGTTTCCAAACGCCTCTCTGAGCATGCGGATGTTGTGGTTGTGGATTTGCGAAACCACGGAAGATCGCCCCATTCAGATGAGTGGGATTACCATTGCATGGCCGAAGATGTGGTGGAGCTGATGGATCGCTTGGGGCATAAACAAGCCATGGTGGTGGGGCACTCCATGGGGGGTAAGGTTGCCATGCACATTTCGCTTCTTCAGCCAAGTAGGTTGTTGGGCATGGTGGTCGTAGACATTGCGCCACGTTACTATGCTCCCCATCACCAAGATGTTTTAGACGCTTTATGGAGCGTAGATTTCAGTAAGCACAAAACCCGAAAAGATTGTGAGCAGGTGCTTGAGGGTTTGATTGGCGATGTGGGAACCCGTCAGTTTTTACTCAAGAATTTGTTTTGGGAAACCCAGCCCGATGGAACTTCTCAGCTTGCCTGGAGGATGAATTTGCCGGTGATCACACGCCATATTGTGGAGGTTGGACAGGCCAGTCCGAAGCCTCATCTATTTGATGTAGATCATCTTCCTGTGCTGTTTGTTCGCGGCGCAAAATCAAATTACATCAACACCGAAGATATTACAACTATAAAGCAGTATTACCCAAAAGCGGAGGTGCAAACCATTTCCGATGCGGGACATTGGGTACAAGCCGAACAGCCGGAAGCCTTCTTAGCGTGCATCAGGCAATTCAGTGCGAACCTGAATTTACATACTTAGGATCTCCACCATTCTCAACAGATTGGGGTTGAGTTCTTCAATGTGTTTAACTGCTTTTGGGAAAGGGGTGTAGGCAATGGCATTGTTTAGTATGCCAACCATGCATCCTCTTTTGCCTTCGATGAGGGCTTCAACAGAGGCATGGCCAAGGCGACTGGCCAGCACTCGGTCTGCGCAGGTTGGGGTTCCTCCGCGTTGAATGTGGCCAAGCACGGAAACCCGAATGTCAAAATCAAATCGCTCCTTCAAGAGTTCCCCAACTTTAAAGGCTCCTCCGGCTTCATCGCCTTCTGCAACAATGATGATTTTGGAAGACTTGTTTTTTCGACTTTTTTCAAGTCGTTCGATCAGATGGTTGAGGTCGGTCTTCGTCTCCGGAATGAGTATGGCTTCGGCTCCAACACCGATTCCACTGCGCAAGGCAATTAGACCCGCATCGCGTCCCATAACTTCAACAATAAAAAGACGGTCGTGGGATTCTGCTGTATCTCGAATTTTGTCTACAGCCTCAACCACTGTGTTCAAAGCGGTATCGTACCCAATGGTGTAATCGGTTCCAAAAAGGTCATTGTCTATGGTACCGGCAATTCCGATGATGGGAAAGTTGAAGGTGGTTCCAAAGGCGTCTGCTCCTCGGAAGGTGCCATTTCCGCCAATGGTAACCAGGGCATCGATTCCATCAAGGGTAAGTTGGTTGTAGGCCCGATCCATTCCTTCTTGTGTCATGAAGCGTTTGCTTCGGGCGGTTTTTAGGATGGTGCCTCCTCTTTGAATGATGTTGCTCACGCTTTTGGCGTTCATGGCGGTGAATTCTCCGTCAATGAGGCCGTCGTATCCGTGATGGATGCCAACCACTTCAACATCGTGAAAAAGAGCGGTGCGCACCACTGCGCGGATGCATGCATTCATACCCGGGGCATCGCCTCCGGAGGTGAGAACTCCTATTTTTTTGATGGGTTCGTTGGGTGTGCTCATGACTGGGTTTGCAACCGTTTTGGCTGGGTTGAATTAAGAGTGTAAAAGTAACACTTTGAACAATCTGTTGTTGAAACAAAAAAAAACACAATAAAGGTAGGACAATGGTGGGGTTGAGCCGCCTTCGATTTGGTAATATTGCCTACGAATGGAACAGAGCACAATGGATATTCAGGCATTGGATCAAGAGAAGAAAGAGATTCTCAGGAGATATCGTGCGCTGCTGAAGTCATGTAGAAAGCGACTGGACAAGGGAGACAAGACGCTCATTCGGAAGGCTTTTGATTTGGCAGTGAAGCAACACAGCGACATGCGCAGGAAGTCTGGGGAGCCTTACATCTATCATCCCTTGGCCGTTGCCCAGATTGCGGTAGATGAAATTGGTCTTGGCCCCACTTCGGTAGTTTGCGCGTTGCTTCACGATGTGGTGGAAGACACAGACGTTACGCTAGACGACATTAGGAGCATGTTTGGCGAGAAGGTGGCCAGCATCATCGATGGACTCACCAAAATCTCTGGGGTAATGGTGGACAACAACAGCAACATTCAGGCGGAGAATTTCCGAAAGATGTTGCTCACCCTAAGCGATGATGTACGCGTTATTCTGATAAAATTAGCAGATAGGTTACACAATATGCGCACCCTCGATTCTATGAAGAGGGAAAAGCAATTGAAAATAGCTGCTGAAACATTGTATTTGTATGCTCCTCTAGCCCATCGGTTGGGCTTGTATGGCATTAAAAGCGAGTTGGAGGATTTGGGCCTGAAGTTTAAGGAGCCCGAGGTCTTTGCCAGCATCAGCAATAAGTTGTTGGCTTCTGAGAAGGAGCGTATGCACTACATCAATCGATTCAGTTTGCCCATTGTAAATTCACTTACCGACAAGGGTTTTGCATTCAGCATCAAAGGACGCTCCAAGTCCATTTTTTCCATCTGGCAAAAGATGCGAAAGCAGAACATACCCTTTGAGGAAGTGTATGATGTGTTTGCCATACGCTTGATTATTGAGGTGCCTCAAGAGGAGGAGAAATCTGCCTGTTGGGCCGTTTATTCTGTAGTAACGGATTTCTATAAATCCAGCCCCGATCGTTTACGCGATTGGATCAGCACCCCTAAATCCAACGGCTACGAGAGTTTGCATACTACTGTAATGGGCCCGGAAGGGAAATGGGTGGAGGTTCAGATCCGCAGTTCCCGCATGGATGAGATAGCAGAGATGGGGTATGCAGCGCATTGGAAATACAAAGACAAGGATAACAAACCTCAGGAGTCTAGTTTTGATGAGTGGTTGCGTAAGGTGCGCGAATTGTTGGAGAATCCCGAAACGAACGCAATCGACTTCATTGATGATTTTAAGTTGAACCTTTTCTCGGAGGAGATTTTCGTTTTTACGCCTCGTGGTGAAATGAAAACCTTGCCGGCCGGTGCCACGGCATTGGATTTTGCTTATGAAATTCACACCCATGTTGGACATGAATGCATTGGTGCAAAAATCAACAACCGTTTGGTTCCATTAAGCCACATACTTAAAAGTGGCGATCAAGTTGAAGTATTGGTATCTGAGAAACAAAAGCCGAAAACAGAATGGTTGGGAATTGTAGTAACAGCGAGAGCGAAAACAAAGATTAAGGAGTTTTTGCGCGATGAGCGGAAAGACCAGGAGGGCGATGGGAAGGTGATCTTGATGAAGCGTCTGAAAAGTCTCAAGGTCAAAGCAAATGAAACGCTTTTGCAGCGCATTGCACAATACTTTAAAGTTTCTTTTACTGCTGATCTGTACCAGCGCATTGCCATTAACGCCATAGACCTGAAACCACTAAAGGATATGGTGGTTCAAGAGAGCGACGGTAGTTTTTCTATTGTTTTTCCAAAGTTGGAGGGTCGTTCCTTGGAGCAGTTGGTTTCGGATGTGCGCGGAAAGTCCTCTATGCTTGTTCTGGATGAAAAGTTAAACAGTCTGGACTACCAGCTTTCATCGTGCTGCAATCCCATCAAAGGCGACGATGTGTTTGGTTTCCTCTCCGACGGCACTCGAATTCAAATCCATCGAACCAATTGCCCCAATGCCATTCAATTGATGTCGAATTTCGGATATCGCATTGTGAAGGCCAAATGGACAGGTAGTGAACGCATTTCGTTTTTGGCTGGAATCAAAGTTACGGGAACCGATGAGGTGGGAATTGTAAACAACATTACGAGCATTATATCAAGCGAGTATAATGTTAATATGCGATCCATCAGTTTCGATACAAACGAAGGTTTGTTTGATGGCACCATAATGGTTTATGTGCACGATACCAACCACCTCACCGGATTGATTAAAAAACTAAAACAGGTAAGCGGCGTTATGAAGGTATTTCGGATCGATTCAAAACAGGAGCAAGTATGAACGAACAATCGGAAAAAGTAAAGGAGATCTTTACCGAGTATTTGGAGCGTTTCGGCCACAGAAAAACTCCGGAGCGCTTTGCCATATTAGAGGAGATATATGCACAAGCCGGTCATTTTGATGTGGAGTCGTTGTATGGCCAGATGAAGAACAAAAAGTACCGCGTAAGTCGTGCTACACTCTACAACACAATTGATTTATTGTTGAACTGCCATTTGGTTACCAAGCATCAGTTTGGGAAGAACCTGGCACAGTTCGAACGTTCCTATAAATTTCGTCAGCACGATCATTTGATTTGTATGGACTGCGAAAAGGTATTTGAGTTTTGTGACCCTCGCATTCAACAGATCAAGAACACCACAGAATCTTTGCTCAATTTTCAAATAGCTCACCATTCTCTCAACTTTTTCGGACGTTGTTCTAACCTCCGAGATCACGGTAAATGCGAGCATCTAACCACCTCCTCATGAACCTTTTTGAGTTTTCCTTCGAAGAATTACCCGGCATGTGTGTGTTTTCCCTGAAAGGTAGCCTTATGGAGAAGCAATCGGCCCAGCCTATGCTCGATGAAGCAGATCGGTGCATATCCGGCGGGGTGGTGAACTTCGTAGTGGATTTATCAGACTTTATTTATTTAAACAGCTCTGGATTGGGGGTGTTGATATCCTTGCTGACGCGTGCCCGGAACCACGGTGGTGAAGTCATCATTTGTTCCATCCCAGAGCGTATCAATGAGTTATTGGTCATTACCAAATTGCACAGTGTTTTTCAATTCGAGCCAAATCGGTCTAGCGCACAAGCCGCTTTTGGCATAAACAAATAGAGTTATGAAAGTAGATGTATTGTTGGGCCTTCAATGGGGCGATGAGGGTAAAGGAAAAGTTGTGGATGTAATCGCTCCCGATTACGACATCATTGCTCGATTCCAGGGAGGGCCCAATGCCGGTCACACCCTAGAGTTTAATGGGCATAAGCACGTTTTGCATACCATTCCGAGCGGCATTTTCAGAGAGCACATACTCAATGTTATTGGTAACGGCGTGGTTATCGATCCCATGGTTTTGCATCGAGAAGTAACCCAATTGGAGTCCATTATGGGGGACTTGCGGCACAGGCTGATCGTATCGGAGCGCGCGCATTTGATCTTGCCTTCTCACCGTTGGCTGGATGCAGCCTCGGAGGCAGCCAAAGGCAAAGACCGAATTGGTTCCACGTTAAAGGGTATTGGCCCTACTTACATGGACAAAACCGGAAGGAACGGTCTGCGCATCGGAGACATTTTTTCTTCCGGGTTTGATCAAAAATATGCGGCTTTGAGGAATAAGCATTTGGGCTTGTTGCAACGTGATGGAATGAGCGAGGATGAGAAAGCTCAAGAACAGGAGTGGATGGAAACCTTAGAGACCCTCAGGCGTTTGCCTGTTCGAGCAACGGAGTGGCTTATCAACGATGCCTTGTTAGAAGGGAAACGCATTTTGGCCGAAGGGGCTCAGGGTGCCATGCTTGACATGGAGTTTGGAACCTATCCCTTTGTTACATCCAGCAACACACATGCTTCCGGCGCGTGCACGGGATTGGGAATTTCACCTGGCCGGATTGGCAAAGTAATGGGCATTGCCAAAGCTTATTGCACACGCGTTGGCAGCGGGCCTTTTCCAACCGAGTTGTTGGATGACATGGGCGAGTGGATTCGGAAACAAGGGCATGAGTTTGGTTCAACCACCGGGAGAGCCCGCAGATGCGGATGGATGGATCTGCCGGCTCTTCGATACGCCATCATGCTTAATGGTGTTTCGGAATTGATGGTGATGAAATCCGATGTGCTTTCCGGTCTCAAAGAAGTGCAGGTGTGCACTCAGTATACGAGCAACGGGGCAAGCACCCAGCGTTTGCCCTTAGATTTGGGTACGTCTGATGTGCTTCCACATTATGAAAAGCTTGACGGTTGGGAGCAGATTCGTGATGTCCGCCATCCGAGCCAGATGCCTCCATCGTTTCGTGATTTCATTAGCTTTCTTGAAAAACGAACCGGCGTTCCGGTAGGCATCTGTTCGGTTGGACCTGATCGAGACGAAACCATCCTTATGAGGGCATGAGGTGCATGGCAAAATGGGTTGGGATTGTGCTTTTGGCCGGAAGATGTTTCACTTCAAATGGGCAGGAGAACAAACAAATCGAACTGATTCGCGCCGATTTTCTTGCATACGATGAGCAACTTGGCGCCGGTGCCAAGCGCTTACTGGGAGACGTTCAATTTAAACATCAAGGCGCTTTGTTGTTTTGCGACAGCGCCTATTATTTCGCCGATAACAGGCTGGATGCATTCGGTACCGTAAGGTTGATTCAGGGTGACAGTCTGAGCTTGACTTGCTCTGTTCTTCATTACAACGGAAATACCCGCGAGGCCCTTGCGGAAAGGGATGTGGTGCTGAGCAATGGGAATATGGTGCTGCAGACTGCTGCCTTAACCTACGACTTACAGAAAGGGATAGCCCGATACGATACACCCGGAAAAATTACCGATAATGAGAACGTATTAACCAGTATGCGAGGGATATACCTAACCAAATCCCGATGGGTGTATTTTCATAGAAACGTGCGGCTAAAGAATCCACGTTACCAAATCGTATCCGACACCCTGCATTACCAAACCAACCTAGAGACTGCCCACTTTGTGGGGCCTACTGAAATTACGGGTGAACAAACCAGGATGCAATGCACAAGAGGCTGGTACGATACCCGCAACGATCGCTGTCATTTTTGGAATCGTGCACATCTCTGGAAACGCAGTCAGGAAATAATAGGAGACAGCTTATGGTACGATCAGGTTAGCGGAGAGGGTAGAGGCAGAGGCAACGTAGAACTGTTGGATACCAGCGAGCATGTTCGCATTACAGCTCAGAAGGGTGACTTTGACGACAGCAGAGACCGTGCCGTTTTCACTCAAAGAAGTTGGATGGAGCAATACGACAAACAGGATACGCTCTTTCTTTCTGGAGACACCCTTATTGCGACATACGACAGCGTTTATTTTGCGGCTAAGGCAAAGCATGAAGGGGTGAAGACCTCCAAAGGAATGGCGGGAAAGGGAGCGCGAAAGCAAAAAGAAAAGAAAAGAGAAAAGCCGGGATCCTCAACTCCGGAGCGATTTCAGAACGATTCACTTGCATCCCGCCACCGTCGATTTCAGGCGCATCGAAACGTTCGGTTTTTCCGGAAAGATATGCAGGGTAAAGCAGACAGCATGGTTTACGGGCAAGTGGATTCCCTCATGCGTCTATTTGGACGCCCTGTTCTTTGGAATGAGGAGAACCAGCTTTCAGGAGATCGCATCCGCATCCTCATGTCGGACGGAAGGATATATAGGATGTGGCTTTTGGGCTCTGCATTCATTTGTTCCGAGATCGATACCATTCGATACAATCAAATTAAGGGGCGAAACATTGATGGATTCTTTTTGAAGAATGCGCTTAGAAAGGTGTTGGTTCGTGGTAATGGAGAATCTGTGTATGCGGCACGTGACGAGAAAGAAGCATTTATTGGCATCAACACGGCGGCCTGCAGCGATATGTGCATCTTTATAAACAACAACAAAGTAGATCGCATCACCATGTTGTCTAAGCCCGATGCCACCATGCATCCGGTGAAAACAATACCAAGAGAAGCCCTTCGTTTAAGTGGATTTCAGTGGAGGTCAAAGGAACGACCGCTATGCAAGTGGGACGTTGTGCCGCACTAGAAAGCAATTTTCTGCTCCTTTCACGGTTCTCTTTTCATTGTGTGGGTTAGCATTGGGAATTCTACTTGTGAAGCCGTCTTTCAAACTCGCCTTTGCAGAAACCTTTACTACCAAATGGCGTAATGCCGATTGAATTGGGTCTTTGCAGCTTTGCTAGAATTAGAAGGGCTTAGGTTAAGCGTTGCGGGGTTTACCCATTCACGTGCCGCTGAGAATAGCCCTTTCTGGGGGGCGGAAACCCTTTTTTTTTCTTTATTTTGTGACAGGAAACATGGCAACAAAGAGCAACTATACTGAAGACAGCATAAGGTCCCTCGACTGGAAGGAACACATTCGATTGAGGCCGGGAATGTACATCGGAAAGCTGGGCGATGGTACCTCGCACGACGATGGCATTTACATTTTACTTAAAGAGGTAATCGACAACTCAATCGATGAGTTTGTTATGGGAAATGGGAAGGTAATTGAAATCACGATTACCGAGCGTACCCTTCGGATTCGCGATTATGGTCGAGGAATTCCTTTGGGAAAAGTTATCGATTGCGTTTCAAAGATCAATACCGGGGCTAAATACGATTCTGAGGCCTTTAAAAAATCCGTAGGTCTAAATGGAGTTGGAACCAAGGCGGTGAATGCTCTTAGTCAGTATTTTAAAGTGCAGTCTGTGCGGGATGGGCAGACCAAAGTGGTGGAGTTTAAGCAAGGTGCCATTACAAAGGACAATGCAGTAACCGCTTCAACGGAAAAGGCAGGCACCGTTGTCACCTTTACTCCGGACGATGCCATCTTTGGCAACTACCACTTCATCCATGAGTATGTAGAAAAGATGCTTTGGAATTATGCCTATCTGAATACCGGTTTAACCCTGGTGTTCAATGGCAAGAAGTTCTTTTCTGAGCGTGGTTTGTTCGATTTGCTCAACCAGAATTTGAGCGGCAACATTCTGTATCCTATTGTTCATTTGAGGGGGCACGACATTGAACTTGCGTTTACCCATGGAACCCACTACGGTGAAGAATACTACTCATTTGTTAACGGTCAGCATACCACCCAGGGTGGGACGCACCAGAATGCGTTTCGAGAGGCATTTGTGAAAACCGTACGTGAATTTTATAAGAAGGATTTCGATGCTGTTGATGTGCGCACTTCCATTGTTGCGGCCCTTAGTGTAAAAGTTCAGGAACCCGTTTTTGAATCTCAGACCAAGACCAAGCTGGGCTCAACTGAGATTAGTCCCCAGGGTCACAGCTTGCGCTCATTTATTGGCGATTTTGTTAAGCGGGAGTTGGACAATTTCTTGCATAAGCATTCCGATGTTGCCCAGCAAATGTTGGAGAAAATTCTGCAATCCGAAAAGGAGCGTAAGGAGCTTACTGGAATTCGCAAGTTGGCCAGAGAGCGAGCCAAAAAGGCCAGTTTGCACAACCGCAAATTGCGCGATTGTAGGGTTCATTTCAATTCCAACGACGAGCGGAACCTCGAGACCACCCTGTTTATTACGGAGGGTGATTCGGCTTCTGGCTCCATCACCAAAAGCAGAGACGTTGCTACCCAAGCCGTTTTCAGTTTAAAGGGTAAGCCGTTGAATTGTTTTGGGTTGACAAAAAAGGTTGTGTACGAGAACGAGGAATTCAATCTGTTGCAAAGTGCATTGAACATTGAGGACGGGTTAGACGATTTGCGCTATAACAACATCGTAATTGCTACCGATGCCGATGTAGATGGCATGCACATACGTTTGCTGCTGATTACCTTCTTTCTTCAGTTTTTTCCCGATCTGGTTAAAAACGGGCATTTGTACATTTTGCAAACTCCATTGTTTCGCGTGCGCAATCGAAAAGAAACCCGCTATTGTTATTCTGAGGAAGAGCGTGTGCAGGCCATTTCGGCTTTGGGACCGAAGCCGGAGATTACTCGATTCAAAGGGCTTGGTGAAATTTCCCCAGACGAGTTCAAGCATTTCATTGGCAAAGACATGCGTTTGGAGCCCGTTTTGTTGGACAAGCAAACTTCTTTGGATCAGGTATTGTCTTACTACATGGGTAAGAATACACCGGCTCGCCAGGAGTTCATCATCCAAAACCTCAGGGTTGAGAAAGACATGGTAGAAGCGTAATTCATGCTTCTATGTTGATAACATTAAGCACACGGTTAAGACTCTATCTGAATTAAAGCAGATTTTTGATTGTTGATGATGCGTAAAAAAACTCAGAACAACCCTTCTTTGCCATGGACATTTTTGTCGATGATGTTTGTGTTGTTCTTTTGTTTTCCGGCATACGCTCAGCCTCCTACCAATGACAACTGCGGTGGGGCAACTCTCATTTGCGCTGGAACACCCGTTTCGGGTACCACTGTTGGGGCAACTCCGGATGGGGTTAACCCTTCCTGTTTTGGTGTGGAAAATGGAGTTTGGTTTACGTTTACCACACTGCCTTCCGTAGGGAATGCGATTGTTTCCTTTACAAATCTTGTATCCATCAATGGCAATACAGGTTTGCAAGTAGCGGTGTTTTCTGGGAACAATGGATGCGCCTCATTGGCGGAGTTGGTCTGCGATACTTTGTTTAATACAGATTTTTCCCTTCCGGTTAACAATCTTCCACCGGGCACGGTGTGCTATGTTCTAGTAGATGGCGCTCAACAGGCCGGGTTGCCTGGGCTTTCTAGTTTTTCGGTGAGCATAAGTGGATCTGCTGTTGAACCCTTTATGTCGCTTCAGATCAATCAGCCACCCTGCAACAGTCCAACTGGCAGCATCCTGGTTGATTCCTTGGTATTTGGCGGTACCAATGTGTTGTTTTCCCTAAACGGAGGCACTCCCCAGGCAGTTGGGATTTTCCTCAATTTAACTCCTGGTTTTTATTCCGTTCAGGTTAGCAACGACGAGGGGTGCGACCTCGTTCTTACGGCAACCATTAACCCTGCCACCATCATTCAGAGTACCCTTACCACCAACGCAGCAAACTGCAATGTATCCGATGGCTCCATCAGCATTACTGGAGTAAGCGGAGGTAGCGGAACCTACCAGTTCTCATTGAATGATACCCTTAATCAGGGCAGCGGTACATTTACGGGTTTGGGTGCAGGTTTTTACACCGTTGTTATCAGCGATGGGAACTGTGATACCACGCTTACGGCTATTGTTGCCTCCCAGCAGGGCATACAATTTGCCTCTGCCCAAATTACCGATGCAAATTGCGGCGCAAACAACGGGGTGGTTTCTTATGCTGCTGCAAACAGCGTAGTATCTGTACCACCACAAACCAACTACACCTTTTCTTTATGTAACCCTTTGGGAACCGTAATTACCTCCAATACTACAGGGGTGTTTAACGGTCTCCCAGCCGGATTTTATTATGTTCGTATTTTCGATCCAAACAACTGCGAGTTTGTGGACCGTGTCACCGTCAATTCCTTGCCCGGGCCAACCGTAACTGCCAGTGTTCAAGCACCGGATGATTGCGGTAACAAGACGGGTAGCGTGGTTTTTACCCCGGCAGATGGTGTGCCTCCATACATGTATTCGGTTGCCGGCGCCGTATTCACTTCATCAAATACGGCAATCGGTTTAGGAGCAGGTAATTATACTGTTGTGGTAAAAGATGTGAACGGTTGCACTTCTCAGTCTTCTTTTTCGGTTGCCGAAGGGAATGGTGGAGTTTCGCGCCGTTGCGATGCCGGCTTGGATCAACAGATCTATCTCGGTGAAAAGGCTCGCATTCAACCTGTCTTTCTACCGGGTTCTACCTTTTCTATAAGTCCTTCTACCAGCTTTATCTCCCCGAACGATACCACATTTGTTGTAAGTCCTCCTATCAATACCACTTATACCTTGACCGTTGTGGAGCCAAATGGTTGTGTGTGCACATCGCGGGTAACCATTAATGTCCTCAATACTATTAAGGTTGCAAATGCCATCACACCCAATCAGGATGGGATCAACGACATTTGGATCATTCAGAACGTGGAGAATTACGATAATGTTGAAGTGTATTTGTATACCCGCTGGGGTCAGCGTATTTTTTACAGTTCTGGCTATCCGCCTGGTGCTGAGTTCAATGGTACCTTTTTAGGCTCCTCTCTTCCTGTTGCAACGTATTATTACGTTGTTAAATTTAATTTCCGTGGAGAGAAACGAAACTATTATTACACCGGATCTCTTGCTCTTCTCCGATGAACTCATTTTTAAAGCGGCTTTTATGGATGAGTATGGCTTTTCAGCTGTGTGTGGGTTTATCGCTTGCTCAACAAACCTCTCAGTTTACCCAATATCATCTCAATTACTTTGGCCTCAATCCGGCGGCAGCAGGTAGTTTGCGTTGTTATGAGGCAAAAATTGGAACTCGCTCTCAGTGGGTAGGATTTGAGGGAGCTCCCAAAACCAGCTTTGTAAGCGTGAATGGCGCCATTCCCCGTAAGAAAAGACCTTGGATTCGATCAAAACATGCAGTAGGTTTTATGGCTGAAATCGATCAAACCGGATCAAACGGCCCAATTCGCACCACCACTCTTTCCTTGGCATATGCCTATCATGTACCCATTAGGGGAGATGTGTTTTTCTCTGCCGGTATCTTCGCCGGCGTGAAACAATGGACCGTTGCTATGGATCAGTTTGAGGTTTTTCAATTAGGAGATCCGGTTCTGCAGCGGGGTTCGAACTCCGCGATTATTTATCCCGATTTTAACCCCGGGCTCATGCTCTACAGCGATAAGTATTACGTTGGACTGTCCATTAAACAGATTTGGAGAAATGATTTGACAAAAGTTGTTGGAAGCGGTGATTCACGTTTGAAGTGGCATTATATAGCAACCGGGGGCTACCGTTTGGATAATGGATTAAGTCCCTACAGCTTCATCCCATCTGTCAACATTAAATACGCAGCATCTACTTTTCCCGGGGTTGACTTAAATTTTATGATGAATTACAACAGACAATGGGACTTGGGGGTTTCCTACAGAGTTGTAGAAGGTTTTTGTGCATACACCAGTTACACCATACGAAGCATAAACATAGGGTATTCGTTTGATTACACCCTCTCCAAAATTCGTTTTGGTTCGGCCAATACCCATGAAATTATTCTTACTTGGCGCCGATGCCCCAAGTCTAATACCGAAGAGAAAGACATGTTGCGTTGTCCGGCATGGCGTTGATTTTTTTTGCTTTTAAATTTAGATTGTTCTAAAAATTAAATTATACTTGCAAAAATAATGACGCTTACCACACCCACCCAAGACAACTATCTGAAGGCCATATTGGCCCTGGAGCGTGAGGGAAAGGTGTCAACCAATGCACTGGCAGAGCGATTGAACACCTCTGCTCCAACGGTTACCGATATGTTGAAAAAGTTGGTTTCCGAAGGATGGATTGATTACCGGCCTTACTACGGTGCTACATTAACGAAAAAGGGACAGCAACGAGCGGGAATCATTGTGCGACGGCATCGCCTTTGGGAAGTGTTTCTTACCCGGCGTCTTGGAATACCATGGGGTGAGGTTCATCCGATGGCTGAGGAGCTGGAACACATTGCATTTGATGAACTCACAAGGCGTTTGGATGCTTATTTGGGGTATCCGAAATTCGATCCTCACGGTGAGCCTATTCCCGATGAAACGGGGCAATGGCCTCAAAAAGAGGGTCATCCCCTAGCAGAAGTTCCCTTGCAAAAATGGGTAACGCTGGTGGGGGTAAGAAGTAGGATGCAAGGGTTATTGGAATTTTTGTCCAATCAAGGTGTAAAAATCGGTGGCAGCCTATTGGTGGTGCGCAAAAACTCGTTCGACAACAGTTTGGAGGTTCGGGTGAAAGGCAAAGACACCTTTGTCTGTTCTGCTGAAATGGCACATCAATTGTATGTAATAAAAAAATGAAACCAACCGCTTCATCTAAGTCACTCTCAGAAGTGCATGCTACCGTTGAGGTGGGTGGTCATCGCACGTGGTGGCGCCGCATGTTGGCTTTTGCCGGGCCGGGTTATTTGGTGTCGGTTGGATACATGGATCCTGGCAATTGGGCCACAGACTTAGCGGGCGGCAGTCGTTTTGGATACTCCCTTTTGTGGGTGCTGCTTATGTCGAACGGTATGGCCTTGCTCTTACAAAGTTTGAGTGCTCGTTTGGGTATTGTTAGAGGCCTCGATTTGGCCCAAGCTTCCAGAGCAACTTACCCTAAAGCCATCAACCTGTCGCTGTATATACTTGCTGAAGTCGCCATTGCCGCCTGCGATTTGGCAGAGGTTCTGGGTATGGCCATCGCATTAAATCTTTTGTTTGGACTTCCCCTGATAACCGGGGTTCTTATCACCGCATTGGATTCTTTTATTCTCCTGTTTTTGCTTCAGGTGGGGATCCGCAAAATGGAGGCCTTTATTGTATCTCTGGTGGTCCTCATCGGCATTTGTTTTTTTGCCCAACTGTGGATGGCAAAACCCGATGTTGGGGAGGTTGTTAAAGGGTTTGTGCCGAGTTTGCAGGGTACGGAAGCGTTGTACATTGCCATTGGAATCATAGGAGCAACGGTTATGCCTCACAACCTTTATTTGCACAGTTCTCTGGTTCAAACGCGCAGAATATCGGGTGGTGAGAAGGCATTAAAGCAAGCCATACGTTTTAATTTTCTAGACTCTGCGGTGGCGCTTAATCTTGCTTTTTTTGTGAATGCAGCCATCTTGGTGCTGGCTGCCACGGTTTTTCATAAGATGGGGCACCAAGAGGTGGCTGAGATTCAAGATGCACACCGCCTTCTGGCGCCTCTCCTCGGGTCTTCATGGGCACCCATTCTGTTTGGTGTGGCGTTGTTGGCATCAGGTCAAAGTTCCACCATCACCGGCACCCTTGCCGGACAGGTGGTGATGGAGGGCTATCTGCACCTGCGCATTCAACCCTGGGCGCGGCGCCTGATAACCCGTTTGCTGGCCATTGTGCCGGCAGTAATTACGCTGCTGGTTTATGGTGAACATGCTACGGGTAAGCTGCTGGTTTTTAGTCAGGTTATTCTCAGTATGCAACTTGGCTTTGCCGTTATTCCTCTGATTCATTTTGTAAGCGATCGGAAAACGATGGGGGTCTTTGCTGCTGGCATCGGAGTTAAGATTTTGGCTTGGATTTCGGCTGCCGTTATCGTTAGTCTAAATCTGGGATTGGTGGTAAATGCATTTCAACAGGGGCTTGAATCGGCTTCCCATCTTTGGGTTTGGTGGGGGGTGGTTTTGCCCGCAATGCTCATTGGAGTAATGTTGTTGTTGTACGTTGTATTTCATCCTTGGCTGCCCAAGTTAAAGCCTCAGGGTACGGGTCTTATTCACCCGGAGGTTTTTCTTGCTGAGGAGTTTGAGGCAGATGCTCAGCAGTGGAATCGCATTGCGGTTTGTTTGGATTTTTCTGAATCCGACACCAAAGCCATGCGAAGGGCTTTGGGTATGGGTGGAAAATCTGCATCCTACATTTTGCTTCACGTGAGTGAGTCTCCGGGTGCTCTCATTCTGGGTAAAGAGGTTGAGGATCAGGAAGCAACCCTAGATCAGCAGCGGCTTTCCGAATGGCAAACCAAACTTCAATCGCAGGGATATGCGGTGGAGATTAGCCTCGGATTTGGGAATCCCAAGCGCACCATACCCCATTTGGTCAAAGAGGTAGACGCAGGTGTATTGGTTATGGCTGCGCATGGTCATAAAGGCTGGAGAGATTGGCTGCTGGGAACCACCCTCGATGATGTGAGACACCGCATCTCCATTCCCCTGCTAATTGTATAGTTCATGCTCAGGATCGCGATTGTAGGCGCAGAGTCAACCGGCAAAACTCAATTGGCCGAGCAGTTGAGTAAGCACCTACACCTACCCGTTTTGGATGAGGTGGCACGGGATTACCTCAGCGGCCGATCCGGCTACAATTGGCAAGATGTAGAGAACATTGCCCAATTGCAATGGATGCAAGAGACCGAACTTTTAAACCAAGGAAGAGGAGGGATTTTTGACACCAACCTCGTCGTTACCATGATTTGGTCTGAGGTGGTTTTCGGCAAACCCTCGCTGTTTTCAGAGGCACATTTTAATGCAGGAAGATTTGATGCGTGCCTTCTTTGTTACCCTGATCTGCCATGGGAGCCAGACCCTTTGCGCGAACATCCTCATCGCAGAGAGGAAATACACCAGCGGTATCTGAACAAGCTCCTTCATTTGGGTGTAGGGTTTCACGAAATTCGGGGTAACGGCTTCGATCGTTTTCAAAATGCATTGCGTGCATTGGGTATTTAATCCAAAGAATTGCCGCCGTTGATTAACTTTGCCCTTCATCAAAAAAAACCATTAGCAAGATGGCATGTGGAAGTTGTGGTACGGGGGCCAATGGTTTGCCCAAAGGTTGCAACAACAATGGAGCCTGCGGAGCAGGCGGTTGTGGCACCAAACTCAGTGTTTTCGATTGGTTGGCCAACATGGAGTTGCCCAAAGGTCAAACTCGCCCCGATGTTGTTGAGGTACGGTTCAAAAATACCCGTAAAGATTTTTTCAAGATTGAACCCGATCTGATTCTCTCTCCCGGTGACGTGGTTGCCGTGGAGGCCTCTCCGGGGCACGATATTGGCGTTGTTTCCCTCACCGGCGAGCTTGTTCGCCTTCAGTTGCGCAAACGCTTTCCAAAGGGCCAGGTGCCGGAGATGAAGAAAGTGTACCGAAAGGCCAAACAGACCGACATCGACAAATGGCAGGCTGCACGAGAGTTGGAAATGCCAACCATGCTTAGGGCCCGCACCATTGCTGTGGAAATGAAACTCAACATGAAAATCAGCGATGTTGAATATCAGGGCGATAAAACCAAAGCCGTTTTCTTTTACACGGCTGAGGATCGCGTTGATTTTCGTGACTTAATCAAACGCTTGGCAGATGAATTCAAAGTGCGTGTGGAAATGCGCCAAATCGGTTCTCGCCAAGAGGCCGGGCGTTTGGGAGGAATTGGAACATGCGGTAGAGAGTTGTGCTGCTCAACATGGCTAACCGACTTTAGGTCCGTTTCCACCAGCGCGGCTCGCTACCAACAATTGTCGCTCAACCCATTGAAACTGGCTGGGCAATGCGGAAAGCTTAAGTGTTGTTTGAATTTTGAGTTGGATACTTACATAGATGCAATTAAAGACTTTCCGGAGGCAACCCCTAAAATCAACACTCAGGCGGGCAGAGCTTTTCATCAGAAAACGGATATTTTCCGCCGCATCATTTGGTACAGCTACGAGTCAGATCCATCTAATTTCATTGCTCTTTCCGTAGATCGAGTTAAGGAACTAATTGAGAGCAACAAAAAAGGAGAGGTTCCGGCAGAGCTCGCGTCCGAAAAATTGGTCGTGAAGCCAAAAGCACAAGAAGAAATGTATTATGAAAATGTGGTAGGGCAAGATAGCCTGACTCGTTTTGATCATTTGAAGAAGAAGAAGCGGAAAAAGAAGCCGGGAAAGGGCCGTAAGCCTAACATTGCCACAAATCCCACGAATGCCACCAATGCCACCAATGCCACCAATGCCAGCAAGGATAAACCTGCATAAGCCAATTTGGGTTATGCCCGTTTTGTTCTCCATTTTGGTGGGGTGCGATGCGCGAAGGGTGTTTGAGGAGAACAAGGCCATACCAAGTCAGTCTTGGAGCGCCAACCAGCCGGTTCGCCTTTTGGCAGACATCACCGATACGGTTCAACCTCACAACGTTTATGTAAACGTGCGCGTTACCAGTTCTTACGCATATTCGAATCTTTATCTCTTTTTGGAGACCCGCTACCCGGGTGGAAAGATGTCGGTTGATACGCTCGAATGCTTGCTGGCCGATGAGCAGGGTAGGTGGCTTGGAAAAGGATCAGGAAATGTTTGGGACAACCAAATTTTACTCAAAAAGAATGTACGCTTCCCAAGGAGAGGAGTTTATTCCTTTTTGATTTCCCAGGGAATGCGAAAGGATCCGCTTGCGGATGTTACCGATGTTGGACTTCGAATAGAGCGGGTTCCATGAGCGCCCAATCCTCTTCATTTCCTGGCGATTTAACCGGCTTACCCAAACGTGGATTGGCCCTGTTGTTTGATCCGGATCGTTTTGACCCCGATCGTGTTTTAGCTCTTTTGCCTCTCGCGGATCTGGTGTTGGTAGGGGGCAGTGTACTCACCCACGGCAGTTTGCAAGAATGCGTTGGCTTTATGAAAACCCACAGCCCTGTGCCTACGCTTATTTTTCCGGGCAACGGAATGCACCTTGACGGTCGTGCCGATGGGTTGCTCTTGTTGAGCCTTGTTAGTGGCCGCAATCCCGAGTTGCTCATTGGGCAGCATGTTCAGGCGGCACCTTTGTTGAACGCGCTTTCCATGCGTTGTTTTCCAACAGGATACATACTCATTGATGGGGGCAAAACCACCACCGTTTCGTACATCAGCAATACCACTCCCATTCCGCACGATAAGCCTGAGCTTGCCGCAGCCACCGCCCTTGCAGCGGCTCTTTTGGGAATGCAGGTTGTCTACCTCGATGCGGGCAGTGGGGCAGACCGTCCGGTTCCGGCCGATACCATCGCAGCGGTTCGTAAGAGCGTGAGTCTCCCAATTTTTGTGGGCGGAGGTATTCGAAGCGCTTCTGCTGCCTCTGCAGCGTGGAAAGCCGGAGCAGACTGGCTGGTGGTGGGAACCGCCGGCGAACAATCGCACCAACTGGTTGAGGCAATTGCTCAAGAAAAACCTTTGTAACCCAATTTTCAGAATATGGCCACATTAGAAGAACGCATTAATGCAGATATAAAGGCAGCCATGCTTGCCAAAGATGCAGCACGATTAGAAGCCCTGCGCGCAGTAAAATCAGCCCTGCTGTTGTTGAAGACCTCCGAAACAGGATCTACCCCCGACATGGAAATAAAAACCTTGCAGAAACTGGTGAAGCAGAGAAAAGAAGCTGCGGATATTTACGATCAGCAGGGTAGAGCAGATTTGTCCGATCCAGAGCGCTTTCAAGCCTCCGTAATCGAGACCTATTTGCCGAAACAAATGAGCTCACAAGAGTTGGAAGAACGCATTGCGACCTTGTTGCGCGAAATGGGCATTCAAACGCCTCAGGAAGCCGGAAAAGCGATTGGCCTTATCAACAAACAATTGGCCGGTCTGGCAGACGGCAAAATGATTGCCGATACGGTTAAGAAATTGCTTTCCGCTTAACGGTAACCAATGGCAACAACGCAGTTGTTGGTTTTCAATTCTATTGAATCGGAAGGGTTTGCGGCGTTATAGAGCCAAAGATCCAAGTTTAGACCTAATTTCTGAATGCCTTGCACTCCAATTGTGGGTTGCGTTGCTTGAGAGGTGGTTATCCGTATGCCTTGCCCAGGAGTTTGCTTGCCACTCTTTTGATTGATGTATTTTTTTTCGTTGATCTGAAACGATAGAAGGACCCTTCCGAGGTTTGGATCAACGGATACCCAGTGGCTTTGAATGCTGGAACTGCTCGTGTGGCTATAGGAGGCAGTGGGATAATTGGGATAGAAGTGATCGCAAACCCTAAAGAACCGGCTGAATTTTGAGACTTTCCCCTGATCGGTTACTGCGCTTACGGTTGCACGTTGTTTGTTGAAGGACTCAAGATGGGTAGTCCAAATGTTTTGTGTCGTAAAAACAGGCACTTCGTTGCTCACCTTCCACCTATAATTCTGGAAGCCGGGGGTTGCAGTAAACGCAACATGCGCATCGGGGAAGGTATCGAGCACCGCAATGGAAAATTGAACATTCTGACTGGGCAAACGGGTATTGATCACGTTGCAAATCGAATCGCGGTTTTGGCTTCCGTTTTTCCGAATTACGAGCGCCACTTGGGCGGAATCGACAGCAGTAAACGCTT
This sequence comes from Flavobacteriales bacterium, assembly GCA_040374085.1. Classification (GTDB taxonomy): domain Bacteria; phylum Bacteroidota; class Bacteroidia; order UBA4408; family UBA4408; genus JBEIVB01. The sequence goes on from JBEIVB010000018.1 coordinate 26,821, forward strand.
TTTCCAATGATGGTCCTTGAACCTTATTGAAAATAGGATCAGGGGTGCCGGATCGATACGATTTATAATACCAAGTATAATTAAAGATTCCCGTATTGATTCCGTCAGCGGTGAATTGAAAGGTGTTTGTGGTATCGCTAACCAGTTTGCGCGGCGCCCAAATGGCACCTTCTCGGGGGCCCGGTGTAAAAAAGCCTGGTGCATTGCTCAGGCCAACGGTGTTTGTCTGTACATCGAAAAATGCAATTGAGAAAAGGGTATTGCTGTTTCCAAGCGCTCCGGCGTATCGCATTACACTGTTGGAGTCCAATTCAATTTTGGGTTGCATGGTGCTCCCATCTTGCCCGGCAAAAATCTGTACCGGAGAGCCATTGATGGAAAATGAGGCACCGTAAAGCGGGTTATTGGTTGTACTGGGGGGCAATTCCCTCTTTTGGCAAGACCAATTTACAGCGCAAATCGCTAAGACAAGAAGCAGATGTGTGAAAAAGCGGTTCATCGATTGGCAAAAAGTTTGTAGCGGAGCAATACTCTTAATCCCAAATTTCGATCGAACCCGCCGTTGTGGTAAACCTCGTTTCGAGTTAGGTCGCGCATGCCCACATGTGCGGTTACGTTCAATCCTAAAGCCCGATTTACTTGCATACCCCAACCACCCTCAAATCCCCAATCAAATTGACGGAATCCACTTTGGTAGCCCATAATTCCGTTTTTGGCTTGCTCACCCACCAATTGGGTCGTGCTTGTGGTGTTCACCAGCCAAGACAGAGAAGGACCGAATGAAACAAAATGTTTGGGATGAATTTGGTAGTGCACCAGCAAGGGAACATCCATCAAATGCAATTGGCGGGTAAATACAAACCCGGTGTCTGTTTCAGCCTCCAAATCGTAGGTTGTTTGAGTGTAGGCGTATTGAGCATTAACACCGCTCCTGGGTGTGTAAATGGCCCCAAGGCTAAAGCCCAAACGCCCTTTCCATTGCATGAACATCAAACCTATGCTTGGATTCAAAACAGCGTTGAAACCAGAGTAGGGTTTAAAGCTTTGAAACAGTCCTGCGCCTGCAACAATACCCAACTGATTTCCATGCAGATAGCGGTCGTTAGAAGGTGTTTCTGTTTGTGGGTGATGCAGGGGGTTGAAGGCCAGCCAAACAAGCTGATCGATGGGTAAGTTTAGGAATTGAGCAGGGGAGGGATAGTCCGATCGCAGCACCTGTACATCCTTTCCTCCCATCGTGTTGATTGTATTGTATGTGCGCGCATAATCGGCAAGTGTGTCCGAATTGTTTGTCGTACCTACTGACATCTGCACGTACTTCGTTTCATCATCGGAAGTTGCAGTCGGATGGTGCGATGCCTGCGCAAGAATTGGGATGTTCTGTTGGTGCGATTCTGTTTTTACGGCTGCCTGTACACCAGCATGGGCCGGTTGCCCGACGGCATTTGAGGTCAATTGAAGGCTAGACACAGTTGGAGCAGATGGCTGAGATCCAAACCAATATCCGGCACCAAACACACCAAGAATTGCAAGCCCGCCCAACACCTTCCGAGTGAAGGTTCCCAACGAAGATGTTCTTTGGTTGGGAAGCAATTGCTGAGCCTTCTCCCAATCGGCCTCCTGGTAAGGGGCAGAGAGGTTGCCGAGTCGCTCCCGCAAGATATCGTCCAATTTCTTATCCTGTCCCATTACAATATACTGCTTATTGAGGCAAGAAAAAACATAGGCCACACCACGCGAAGTGCAACATTCATCAGGTGGACACCATCCAACCTTTCTTTTCTTTCAATTTGTTCCTTGAGGATGTTTTTTGCTTTCACCAGATGCCATTTGGAGGCGCTCTCAGAAATGTTGAGCATCGCAGCAATTTCTTTATGGGTATATCCTTCCAGTACCTGTAAATTCAATACTTCTCGGGTAACCGGAGGAAGTGTTTGAACCATGCGCAACAATTCCTTTGTACGAAGATTGGCCTCGGCTTCGTTTGCAACAAAAAATTCAGAATTCTCGCGCTCCAGCTGATCGTCCTCGGGAAAGAGAACCTGTGATTTGTACTGTTTGTTTTTCCTAAACTCGTCGATGATGACGTTCACCATGATGCGACGAATCCATACCGAAAAGGGGTATTCTGGGTTGTATCGATCTAGGTTGCTGATGACCTTTAGGAATCCCATGTTCATGAGGTCAACAGCATCGTCGCGGCACGTGGTATATCGATAACACACCTTCATGAGTATGCCGTAGCAGGATTTATAAAGCGCCTGCTGAGCACGTCGGTCGTTATTTTTACAACCTTCTAATATTTTCGGTGCGATGTACATTTCAATCAAAAAATGTGAAGCGAGGCCGTAACCTCCCACAGTTGCCCTCGCCTCACAAATCAATCGTTTATCCGAGAATTGGAATCCAGATTCTTTTCAACGGATACAATCGGAAATACGGACGATCTGATTTCCGCGTTAAGGGGTTTTGTAAAAATACGCTTTTCCGTTCATCTCATTCACCGATTGTTTCGGCTTCTTCCGGTTCTTCTACCTGGAGGGTGTCTATAGGTTGCTTCAGCCGGAAGCGGGCATCTCCCAATAGTGATATGGCGGGCTGCATGGCTTCTCGCTGCTCGGGCAGGATGATTTCGCGGCGTACCAGGTGACCGGAAATGAGTCGGAAGAAACTGGCGGTGTAGGGTTTCAGTTTTCCACTTTCATCGAAGAGGTAGGCAAACCATTTTGGGCGGGGAATGATCATGGCCAGGAATATGCTCTCTTCAAGGCAAAGTTCCCCCGGCTTTTTGTTGAAGTAATAACGGCTTGCCGGACCAATGCCGTAGATGCCCGGACCCCACTCAATGATGTTTAGATACACTTCCAGCATGCGGTCTTTTGAAACCAGACGGTTGTGCTCCATCATCCAAACAATGAGCGCTTCTTCCAGTTTCCGTGCAATGGTTTTGTTGCGGGTTAAGAACACGTTTTTCACCAGCTGCATGCTAATAGTGCTCCCGCCTCTTTTGAATCGTTTCTCCTTGAAATTGGTGGCGATGCTTTTTCTGAAGGCTTTCTCGTTGAATCCTTGATGCCAGTAAAAATCCCCATCCTCGCTGCACAGAACCGCATTTTTCAGGTAAACCGAAACGTCGTCTAAATGAACAAAATCGGGGTTTTGAGGGCCAACCTCGAAGGAAGCTGCAGGAATCCCCTTCTCATAAGCGGTGTAGGCAAAGTCGCCGTTGAGTTTTTCAAAGTTGCCATTCCCGTAATGCCTCACGCGAAACTTTTTTGCGTCTAAACGAGAATCGAATACCACAGAATCGGGCAAGGATTCATCCAACGAGAACTTCAGCTTGTAGGCCATACTGCCGGAAGTTTGAATGCCTTCAAATGTTTGAAAAAGGCCACTGGGCAAAGAGGAGAAGAAAGATTGGGCTTGGGTTTGGGGAATGTTAACGTGAACCGCAAGGGAGCGGCTGGGTTGGGTTTGGAATCGGAGGTAGGGGATGATCTTTATGGCGTTCAGGGTGCAATTTGTGGCGCTGTCTATTGAAACAAATCCCTCACCCAAATCGAGGGTAAAATTTACGCCAGCTTGCCGAATGCTCACATCTTTGGGTGATAGCCGCCAATGATTTAAGCTTAGGTTGCGGACAGAGGCGCTGCCTTTCAAACGAAGTGCACCTTGCTCAAAATCAGCAGAAGCAAGAGAGACATCTAATTGGCTCAATCCCAGTTTCAAATTGTAGAGGGTGTGCAGCAGGGGTAAAAAAACCTCCGATTTGCCTTTCGCTTTCAACTCCAGTTGGGCCATTCTTTTGTCCCGATCGAGTGCCAGATTAAACAGCCAGTTGCTTGTAATGCCTTCTTCCTGAACAATAAGGTTTGTGGAGATGCGATCGTTTTTGTTTTCGAGCAAAGGCAGGCTAATGGAGCTGGCTGCGGTATCGGCCAGGTAGTGAAAGAAGGCCTTAGAAATGCGCAAATGTTTTGGAATGCCATAAAAAACCCGGTCGAGCAACCGATCCGCCAAGTCTCCATAATCTAAGCGGTTAGAGGACTGGGCAGTGCTGGTTTGGGATTTGGGTTTTGATAAGAAACGACTGATGTTGTCTCGCCCCTTAGATCGATTTATCTTGAGTATGGGATGATTTACCTCTAAATAATCAAGACGTACCCTACCAAGAAGAAGGGGTAATAGTTTCAAATCCGCTCTCAGAGTATCGAGCTTTACTAGGGTATCCAATCCCGGCGATTGAATCGAAAGACCTTTTATGAAGATGCCGCTGAGGCCGGTGAATCGAGATTCGTTTACAACCAATGAAGCATTGTATCGCTTTGCAAACGTGGCTGATTTTTTTTCGATTGCCCAATGCAGAAGCACGTTTCGGCTTGCAAAAAGAACCAGAATGAGTAAGACAAGTAAGATGCCAATCCTTTTCAGCCAAGGGCTTTTTCGCCAGGAGTTATCGGGGTTGGAAAAGGTACGTTTTGCCACCGGTAACTACCGTTTCCTAAACAGCATGAGATTGCTTTCGTTCTGCTTGTAATCGTAGCCAATACCAAATGGAAGAGGTTTTGGCTTCTCGGTTTGATAGGCCTGTTTTAAGTCCCCCTGAAATTTGTTTCGAAAAAGAGGAATGGGCCTATCGTAGGTTCCATAAAATGTCCGAGTCCATGAAGAATCTATGAAGCGAAGCGGCATGCCTGAATCGTCCTGAAGTATGGTTCCACTTTTGGCTAGAATGGTTTTACGCAAAGTGGAAAAGTTATCCAAATGAAGGAGGTAGCTGGCCGATTTCATGTAGGTGTTTACTCCATTTGGGAGTCGCTTTAGAAAGGCCATAAAACAAGTATTTTGTTGTAATGCCGGATCGGAAATGTCCAAAGAAAAGTAGGTTAGTTTCTTCTTCTCGCCCGATTTCCCATCCTTAAAATCAATCTGAATTCCGGAAACGGCGCATGTGCTGTTGTCGCCGGCAACGCATTCTCCGTTCTCGTTCATGACCACTGCCTCAATGTTTTCGATGCGATTTCCGGTGCGCTGCATGAACAGACTGATGAGGTGCACGGCCCCATCGAGTTGTTTTTGAACCAGGTCAACCTTCATGCTGTTGGTGCGAAAAAAGGAAAAGTTAAGCACCGACCAGAGGGAACGCTCCACCAAACCAAAATACACACCAGCGGTATCTGCCAAGATTTCGGAATCGTTTGGCAGGTGGCCCGGAGCCTCTAAGGCCATCATGTATATTTCTGAAACATTTGGGAAGAAGGTGTATGCGTTGAGAAAATCTGGCCCGGAAAAAGGATAAAACAACACGCTTGACCTTGGATTCACTGGAGCAAGCTCTGCTTGTTGCCACACCCTCATTTTGCTCAAACGCGTGCTGTCGAGTTTAAAAAATCGGGCATCCATGGTTGCGGAGTAAGCCCTCCATGCTGGTCTTTGCGTTATCTCTTTCCACTTGCTGCCCTTGGGTGAAATTCCGGCCAGAACCTGGGCTTTAACCTGAAGGTCTTCGGAGACACTGTCTGTTTGATTGGGTGTGGTGGTAACAGCAACAGAATCCGTGGGGGCCTTCACGGAGCTTTTGGGGTTGGATGTACATCCAAACAAAAGCGTTGCGGTAAGCAACCCTGCGGTGGCTGCTTGAATGATTCTCTGCATTGCTAAAAAATGGGAATGCAAAGATGGGAATTTACCCTTAAGCCCATGCGTTAGTTGGACTCTAATGTCTTCATGAGGGCTTCAAGGATAACCTCGGGCTTGAGGCTCTCCATGCACTGAAAATGTTTTTTTGGACACGCCTGGTAACCGATTTTCGTGCAGGGGCGGCAGTTTACCGAGGTGTTTTCCACAATGGCTATTCGGTGGTTGTTTTTCGGTTCATAGGGCCACATGCCAAAGGCGGGCACGGTATTTCCCCATACAGAAACGATGGGTTTTTGGAATGCAGCTGCTATGTGCATGAGCCCGGTATCATTGGATATCACGCCCAAAGCTTGCTGAACGAGCGATGCGCTCTGAAGTATGGTGAACATTCCGGCTGCATTGTAAGCCTTAGCTCCTATGGCTTGTACCAGGGCATCTCCGCGCTCTTTGTCTTCTGTTCCGCCCATGAACACAATTGGGAAAGGAGACTTTTGTCCTATACTGAGCCAGTGACGATCGGGCAGACGTTTTGTGAAATGGGCCGCTCCAATTGCGCATGCAACAAATCCGTTGCGGTGAGAGGTTGGAAGGGCTTCAATGGGAACCAGCGCATGCCGGGGAAGGAACAGATCCAAACCCTGGTCGTCATTTTTCACGCCAAATGTTTCCAATGCATCCAGATAACGATCTACAATGTGCACGGCAGGCAGGGCGCGCATTTTCAAACGCACATGCAGCCATTTGCGGAAATTGAGTTTGTGGAAGGTGAATACCAGCCCATTCAATCGCATTTTCAACAGGGCTGATCGCAGATTTTTGTGCAGGTCGATTAAGTAAGTGTGGTTGGCTTCTTTTAAATCCGGCAATACTTCGCCGATGTCTCGCTTAAAGGTGTAAATCCGATTCAGGTGAGGGTTGTGCTGAACCAAAGGCGCAAAGGGCTCCCGGGTGAGGAAGTCTATCTGCGCGTTCGGAAATTTTGCTCTTAGGCAGCGAATAACCGGCGAGGTCAGGACAACATCACCAATGGAACTGAAGCGAATGAGTAAAAAGGAAGGCATGCGAAGCTAAGGTAAGTGTAATTAATCATTGTGATTTGGCTCTTCTGAAATTCCTTCTGGAAAAATGCAAAGATGGATGTCAAAAAGTCGAGCCATCCGAAAAAAATATAGCCCCAACGTCATATTTATTTTTGGTTTTTTATGTTGGCATTTGAGTTGGGACGATCGGCCCCAAAAACCTAAAAACAATGCCCATGAGCACACAAATTTCACCTCGCCCGCTCATCCGCACTGTGCAGCATCGTCCTGGGTTTCTGTTCGTCTGTTGTGGTGAGCGGAGTGACCTTCTCCCAAGCAGATGACCTTTTGCGGGCGAATGCCACGGAAATTCCGGATGCATACTGGGTAGAACTTCTTGCTTCTGGTTTCAACAAAGATGCGTTTGAGGTAAAGGAGGTGGGGAAACGAATGAACGTATAGGCAACATCTTCGCGCAAAAGCTCAGAAAAAGAACAAACCGATTTGTACGTGGAGTTTGAGGTGCGTTCGTTGGAGCGCATTTTTGAATTGCCCGAAGATCTTGAGGCTTCGTGTATTTACGTTCACCATGAAGGTGGTATTTTGCACCGAATATTTTCTAGGAAAAAGAGTCCTCGCGGCGATCTGTGTCAGCGCATGGAGGTAAAGTAATCTCACCTCCGAAACGGGCAATGCTTGGGCCCTGCCTTTTTCGTTTCTTTGGGCCATACATTCACACAT
>JBEIVB010000038.1:0-22227 GCA_040374085.1 Flavobacteriales bacterium
AATGTCCTGTTCTCTCAACATTATTAATTCTGCTTGAGTTAGAGTCCCGTTTGCTGACTTCTCAATCATTTCTTCAACTTTGTCAAGATAGCCAAGTGCTGGAACCCAATTTTTACCATTAAAAACTTGTGGGTCGATTGGTCCAAGTGATGATGAATAATCCATATATATTTTGTCACCTGACATACAAAATATTGTCCCTGCGGAATATGCAGCATCGGGTACAATAAAATAAACCTCCTGGTAATGATGTCTTGTTATTTTAACCATTTTTTCTACAGTCTCGGCACTTCCTCCTGGTGTATTTAAAATAATACAAAGGGTTGAATGTTGAGTTGTGTCAGATTTTAAATCTTCAATAAAGTCTCTAAATGGTTTTTCAAGTGAATTTGCAATTGAACCATAATAAAAAATTACATCAGCATCAAAATGCGTTTCAAGTTTTGATAATCTATCGTTTAAAATGTCGTGTAAAGTGCTGTCAAAAATTGGCTTCATTTTCTCTATAATTTTGTGTCAAATGTATGAATTAAATTTGTTATCTAAAATGATTGTTGTTGGTCATTAATTGCGTCTGATATCTTCACTGTCGGTCGTCATAGGGTGAGGCATAACTACCCCATCCCCGCACCATCACGCTTATACCCCCCAAATCGGCTGCATACCCGCAACTCTGTTTCGCCTATTTTCTTGCCGGGTCTGGTTATTAGGACTTGTTCCAGGTCTTGTTTATTAATCTTTTATACACTGCGCTCTTTGGAGGTTGCACCGGCTTCTTGGTCCTTTTAACGGGTACTCAAGCGGCTAATGCGCCTCACAACAGGAGCGTAACAAATCTATACAATCTGGAACATAAGCCCAACCCGGTTCTTTTTTCTTTGGCCTGGCTCAGGCAGGGGTAGGTTGCCTTAGGTTTGGGTTGGGTGGGATCGGGCGGCCTACCCAGTCCCGGGGCCTCTAGCGTCCTCTTTCTCAACCCTAAATGTCTGCCACCTTTATCCGTTTTAAACGTGTATAAACGTCTATAAACGTTTAGCACACGACTACCGGCGGCATTCGGTGGTAATTTTGCTTAGTGGGGCGGGGCATCGTGCCCCCCGGGTTTGGTTTGGGGCCAAGGGTGGTTAGGCTGCATCTCCGGAGCATGTTCATGTAGCCATGCGGAGGGCCTTTAGCGGATCTGCAACGGGTTGCTTTGTCATGAACCCAAAGCCTTTAGAACAGGCAAAATTCAGAGCCACAAACCCATTACCACAACCCAATGCATGAGAAATACGGAACACGCCCATTCCAACTTGCTCATTGCGGCACCTGTGCATACCCAGACAAGCATACAAAGGATGCAACACATCCGATTAAAACCCAATGGCCAACCGCCAGGTGAAGGCAATGAAGGCTGTTTCCAAAAAGGGTTAAAATGAATGGCGGGGGTAAGTCTTATTTATTAAGCACAGGGCTTTATTGTCGTCTGCGCTTTACGCTTATTGAAGTATTCTAAAATTTCTTCTTTTGTCATCTTAGATAACTTTTCGCTCAATTTGTCTCGTTGTTGACGCATAAATTTTACCGCGTCAAATGTTTCCTCAGTCGTCTTCATATTTTTCAAATTCTCTTGGTGAACGTATTTCTAATTGTTTGTAACCATTTTTTATGTTAATAGAGTTGTACCCCCTAATTCTTTCCATATTCACTATGTGCTTAAAATTCCAACTTACCAAAAAATCTGCACGGTTAATGGTTGCTAAAGCTATGTGTAAACAGTCAGCATAGCTTGTTTGCCCAACAACCCTTTCCGTAATGTATTCAGTTGCCAAGTCAATTGCCTCCTCTGTAGTTTCTATAAACTCTGTAAGGTCGGCTCTAAGGCTTTTTACGAGGTCTTTCACTTTTTCTGGCGCGTTCTCAAGTTCGTCTTGGGTAACTGTGGATTATAGTATAAAAAATTCACCTGATTTAATCCTGTCAAATAATGGAACCGTATGCGCTTTGAACTCTTCGTCGAAGTGTCCACCGAAAACGGAAGTGTCTATATAAATTCTTTGTTTCACTTTTAATGCAGGCTTACTATCCTCAAAGATAGGATTTTTACATTCAATCTGTCAGGTTCATGTCTCGAAATTGTCTTTTTGGCTTGTGCCTAAGTACTCCATCTCCATACCATTTCGCCTACACCCCACAAATCGCCTGCATACCCGCAACTTTGTTTCTCCTATTTTCTTGCCGGGTCTGGTTATTAGGGCTTGTGCCAAGGCTTGTTTACCAATCTGTTATTCACTGCGCTCTTTGGAGGTTGCACCGGCCCTTAGTCCTTTTAACGGGTACCCAAGCGGCTTGTGCGCCTCACAACAGGTAAGTAATGAATCTATACATTTTGGAACAAAAGCCCAACCCTGTCCTTTTTTCTCTGGTATGGCTCAGGCAGGGGTAGGTTGCTTTGGGTTTGGGTGGGGTAGGATGGGGCTGCGTACCCATTTCCGGGGCCTGTAGCGTCTTCTTTCCCAATCCGACATAGCTGCAACCTGCATCCGTTTTAAACGTGTACAAACGTTTAGCACACGACTACCGGCTGTATTCAGTGGTAATTTTGCTTAGTGGGGCGGGGCATCGTGCCCCTCGGGGATTTTGAACGGAGGAACGTTTTGCCTTGAAAAAGCCCTTTCTGCATGCGGCTGTTTGTGTTATTAAAATCTTTCAACGGTTTTGTTCCGTTCCGGCAAAAAAATAGCCGGTGCTTAATGTGCGCCGGCCCTTATTCGATATCCAAGCAGTTACCTTATGATGATATCTCCGTAGTTGGATTTTACTGTGAGCTTGCGCGATCCGTTTCCGGAGCGTAGAGATCTCGACTCTTCTGTGCGCAGATCGTCGCGTCGGACGCGCACATCGCCGTTGCCGGCGCTTAAATCAAACTGCAGCTCGGAGGTGGGGTGGGCCACCTGGCAATCGATGTCGCCATAGGTGGTTGCGATGTTCAGTTGGTTCTGAACTTGCAGGTTGGATGCCCTTACATCGCCGTGGAGGGTTTTGATGCTGATGTTGCCCTGGACGCTGCCCAGTCGAAGGTCTCCGTAACTCGAAGAGAACTCCAGATCGCCTTCGCTCGACTTCGCCTGAATGTCGCCGTAGGTGCTTTCAATGGAATAGTGGTTGCGTGCCAAGTCTTGAAGCTTCACATCGCCGTATTTGGATTTCACGCGCATGTCGCCGTTCATTTTTTCCATGGTTATGTCGCCGTAGGCACTGTTCAGGTTTAGTTTGCCCCTCACATCGAGCAGCTTGATGTCGCCGTAAGAGCATGCAACGGTATAAGCGGTTCCGTTTAGGTGTTCCATTGCCACATCGGAGTAACCGGTATTTACGTCAACCTCAATGGAGTGGGGAACGGAAAACACAATGCGATTGTTGCTGTTGTTTTCCTGAACGGCAATTCCCACGGTAACATGGTGGTTTTCTTCAACATTTACATACAACACCGAATCTTTTATAAAATAGCTGAGGCGCAGTTCATGCTTTCGTGGAATTCGAATGAATTTACCTTTTGTGGTGCGTTGGTAGAAAACGCTCAAGCCCACGTCGGTCCGATTGCTTCCGGTAACGCGCAGGTCGAGGGAGCTCTTGCTGCTGTACACTATTTTTTTTACTCGCCCGAAGAGGGTATCCACGGCCAGGAAATCGTTACGAGAGACCCAGGTGCGCGGGGTTGCATCTTTTGGGAATTCCGGTGCTGGGGATGTATGCTCAGAAGGTGTTGCCTCTGTCTCAAGCGCAGGGTAACCGAAAGACTCCGCTGCCGGTATGCCGCTGCCGGTTGAGGCCATAGCCCAAACGTTATCGGCAGCATGTTGGGGCTTTTCCCACACCGGCGACTTTAAGGATGGCCCGTTGGCATTTGATGCCATAGGCAGGGCGGTTTCGCTGGCTGCACCCGGCGCCATGGCTGTTGTGTGGGCTGAGGTAACCTTTATGGCATTGCTCGATGCCGCTTGAAGATGAGCAGGATGCTCGGGAAATTTACGAGGGGTTCCGGGCATGAGTACAAGCAAGACAGAAGTCAGCAGGGTGGTTAGGACGCTCATAACAATGATGGTGTTTAGGTTGAAAAATTTAGTGAGTTGGAACGTTTTTTTTGTTTTTGATTTGGGTGCATCGGCTGCAGCACGTATCCACGATTCTACTTCCGAAACCGAAGTTTCAGGTTGGGCATTTCGGGCCCGCTCAAACAGCCGATCTAAGTTGTTTTCGTTTTCCATGCTCATGCTGTTTTTTGTTCAGGTTCGTACATCAGATCCATCAGTTGCTTCCGTCCCCTGCTCAACCGTTGTTTCACTGCTGACTCTCCCATATTCTGAAGAGCCATAATCTCTTTAATCGAAAACCCGGAGATCTCGAATAGGATGAGGCATTCTCGGGTCATCGCATCCAGCTTGGCCAATTGAGCATAGAGCTCGCGTATTTCAAGCTGTTGCTCCACCTGCGGTTGCTGATGCTGGTTTGCAGGAGCATCCGGATACACTTCCACGTATTGGGGCCTGCGCTTGCGGCGTTGGTTGCGCAAGATGTTTTGTGCCGTGCCGAAGAGAAAGAAAAGGAAGGCATCGTCGGATTTCAACAGGTGTATTTTTTCCAGTACCATCAAAACGGTATCCTGCATCAAATCGCGGTACTGAAATTCCCCGTAGGCACGGGCTCGGCAGAAGCGTTCGAACCGGTCGTGTATCGGTGCGTACAACTGCATAAAGCGCGTTTGTTGAGGTTCGTTCACGATGGCGTTTTGGAGTAAGTGTTTTCTGCAGCCATTTGGTTACAAGGCACGGAAAGTTATTTTTCTATTTTTCTACAAAGCTCTGAAAATCAGGGGCATAAATTTCACGCCATGGTGCGCCTGTAGCATCCGTTTCTTCCTCCAATGTGAAATTGAACCCGGCAGCCTATCTCTACCCTCAGCCTCTTTTTATCCGTTTTAAACGTGTATAAACGTTTAGCACACGACTACCGGCTGTATTCAGTGGTAATTTTGCTTAGTGGGGCGGGGCATCGTGCCCCCCAAGTTTTGGTTTGGGGCCAAGGATGGTGAGGCTGCAGCCCTTTGGGATGCTCAGTTTAGCATCTGGCGGGCCAGCAAAACGTGAAGCCTTCCCCTTTTGAACTGCACTCAAACCTAAAGACTTCGATTGTTTTTGTGTGGGGTATGGTTCAGTCACAAACGGTACGCTTGCTGCATCCTAAGCCAAAATCAAAAATGCCGGACGCTTTTCTGTTTTGGATTCATGCTGCAGGTGTCTTTATGGCCGCGGAGCAGGCTCCGGAAGGGATTCGTACGCCTCCTCCATCCAATCGTTTTTTAGGACCAGCATGTCGTAGATGAGTTTGAACCAAATAAAGATGCAGGGTATGGCTTTTAGGGAATAAGGAAGCACATATTGGTCGCGCAAAAACCGAGGGAAGATGTCGGTTGGCGACAGGGAGGTTAAGAGCATGGCCAATGAAAATAAAGCTACATTGAATGTATTTTTTTGACTTATGGCATACCATAAGGCAACGCCGGTCATGGCTATGATGAAGGTGGGAGATTCTGCTTTGTGGTTGAAAATTACAATCCAAATGAGAACCGAGGTCAGGGCTAAGAATCGAAAGGTGTAATTCGTGTATTTGGCCACCAAGGAGAAAGGCGCCAACAACACCATTGCCCCAATTAATACAATTGCGTTTTTGTTGAAATCGAGATGAAACCACGAATGAAGCCAGCCTATAACCGAGTACCCATACGAGGTGCGGTGGTCGTTGCCCAGCATAAGGAAGTAGCTGTGGAATAGGGTTTCGTATTGATGCAGGTCAATGTAAATGAGGGGTATAACAGCCAGCACGATGGTCCAAAAAAATGTGTACAGGCCCAGCTTCCATTTGTGGGGATAGAATAGAAGCAAAACAAGCCCAAGAATGCCAAACAGCTTGATGTAAAACGAAAATACAATGCATAATGTAGCGAGCAGGTATTTTCGTTTTTCAAGCAGTCCAAATGCGAAAACCAAGAGTCCGGCAATCAATCCGTTGGATTGGGAGTTCTGCATGGAGGTCATCAATTCTATGAGAACGATGATGAGGATGGTTCCTTTTTTTACGGCATCCAATTTGGGCAAATAATAAATGGCCAGGAGTAAGCATAAGGCATTGATGATGTTCCAAATATTCAGTCCTATCCAATCCGGTAAACCGGCGATGAAGCCGAAGAATACCGAAAATGTTGGGGTGTACTTGAACAAATCCCAGTGTTCGTTTGGGTAAAGTATGTACAGGTCTTGGTTGTGTATGAGGTGTTGGTAGGATTGTTTGAAGATGATGTAGTTGTTGTATTTGGTGTATTCAATGGAATCTGGGTTGAAGGTCTTTTTTCCGGTAAGCAGAGATTGAGCGCTGGCAATGAGGGCAAACAGCACGTACAGGATGAGGAGGTTTCGCTTGCTTGAAAGGAATTGCGTTAGCTTGTTTTTCATGTTTGCGTTTGTGGTGTGTGGCATGCCCTGTTTGCAATTCTGAAATTGCTCATTTGCAAATTTCTTCTCTGCGGGCGGGCATTGTTGCGGCCATTATCGGAAACAACCCGTTTCGGAACGGCAGGTGTTTGGTTTGGTTTTAGGGTGCAACACAAATATACTTGTACCTGCAACATACCCAACATCGGTCTGCGGGGTTCTCTAGAGGGCATTACCGGTTTTAATGCTTAGGAACGATCGATCTCGATGTCGTATTTGTGCAGCAGTCCTGCAATGCCGTATGCAGAAAACTTGGCTTTCCTTATGCGGTTTGTTTCCGGATCAATCGAGAAGTGCTGTGCAGTTCGAAAGTCTGCTTTCTCGAGATTGGTGCGGTCAAAGGTGGCATGCTGCAGGTTGCAGGTGTCAAAACATACACCGGTTAAATCCGCTTCGGAAAAGTCGGTATCCTCAAGGGAAGAGTTTCTAAAAACGGTGCCTATAATTTTAGTATGGTAAAACGATGCATGGTTGAGCTGGCACTCGTCAAAGGAAAAAGATAGTCCAAATCCATTGCAGGTGTCGAACCTAAGCCCCAACAATTTACATTCTTTGAATGATACCTGTTGAAAAGAGGTCTTGTTGATTTTTGCCAGGCTGAGGTTGCAGCCATTGAAGGTGCAGGCCGTGAAGCTGCACCCCGAAAGATCTAAGCCGGAGAAGGTGCATTGGTTGAACACGCAAGATTCATACTCTCCTTTCTGCAGAGCGTCTATCTTGTTGAAGGTGGTGTCTATGAAATGATGGTCATCCATTTCAATCCATGCACGGGTGCCCCGAAATGCCGGGTGGCTCCGGCGTTTCTTTAGGCCTGACCTTTAGATTCCGTTTGGTTCACCTGCATCATGCCCATCATCTGTTTCAGGGTGCGCTGCATTCCTTCCGGAGAGCCATCCAAAAAGATGACGTTTCCTTTCGAGTATTCACCAAACTGTTTAATGGCTTCGGTCCACATGCTGAACATAATCATGCTGGTATCGAGGTTGGCTTGCTGCATCTCCTTTGCGGCGCTGGTCATGCCCTTGGCCACCTCCGCGCGAAACAAGGCAACCCCTTGTCCCCTCAACTGAGCCGCAACCTTTTCGGCTTCTGCGGCTATTTTTATCGCATTGCCCTCGGCCTCGGCCGCCTTGGTTTTGGTTATGAGCAAGGCCTGACCTTCATTTTCTGCGGCAGCCTTTAGGTTGTTTGATGCCACCACCTGGCTCATAGAGCGCACAATGGCTTCATCAAAGGTGATGTCGTTGAGCTGCAAATCCTGAAGGTGGTAGCCCCATTCTTCCAACTGCCGATCGATCTGCTCCTTCACATATTCAATTATTTCCCTGCGCAACATCAGAATCTCGGCTTGCTTTTTGGTGGCCACAAACGAACGAATGGAGCCTTCTATGGTGCGCACCAAGGCTTGCATCAGGCTGCGCTCGTCGATGAACTTAAACGCCACACTTTGGATGGTGGCATCTTCCTGATTCAAAACAGAAAAGAGCAACATGGATTTAAAATACACATTGGCCTGATCGATGGTGATGGCCTGAAACTCCAGCTCAACCGAGCGGTTTTGTATGGAAATGCGTTTGTGAACATTTTCAACAATGGGTATTTTTAGGTTGAGGCCCGGGTGCATGAGCCTTCGGTATTTGCCGAATACGGTTACCACTCCAATGGTGCCTTGGCTGATGGCGGTAAACATGCCTATGCCGGGCACAACGGCCAGCACAAGAAGAACAAGAAGGAAGAGAAGCATGGGGTTGCCTTTTTTTCAAATGTAAGATAAATCGAACCGCTGCTGCATAGAATTTTGTGCTGCCCCAATATTTAACTCAATCTTTATACCTACCGGGGTAGTTGGGATGTTGTGTAAAGAGCTGCAACTGAATGGTATCGGCCCCTGAATGTGCAGAATGTAAATCGTATCTCCATTTCTGAAGCCAGTTGCGCAACCAGTGTTGACTTGATTTTTTTAAGCCAAAAATGACCTGGGTAATGCCGTATAACCGCAAGGCGCCGGCGCACATGTCGCAAGGTTCATAGGTTGTAAACAGCCGGAGTTTGTCTTTATCAAGATGATTAAAATCGTGGATGTTGAGGCGGTGAAAAGCATCGCTTATGGCGTTGATCTCTGCATGACCTGCGGCATTTTTGTTCATAAGTATGGTGTTGTGTCCTCTGCCCACTACTTTACCCTTATACACCAACAACGCAGCAACCGGCACATCTTTGCTTTCCAAAGATTGTTGCGCTTCCAGAAAAAGCGTGTCTCCCATCCATTTGGGCCATGGACTTTGGCTGCGCAATCGGGCCATGCCATGCCACTCCGGTTCAAGCAACACAACTAGCGCTGCCAGTATCGATAAGGCGATAAGGGACTTCTTCATGTGGGGGTTTCGTTAGGCACATTTTTGCGGTGCGGAGAAAAGGCCTCCATGGCATCGGCCAGAGCCGCATCCATTCCTTGTCCTCGTTTTTTCAGCTCCTCTACAATGCGCGCGTGGTCTGCAGCATTTCGGTTTTGGGAGAGCTTAAACACCCCTCTCCAATCGGGCTGTTCCATCACGCAACCTACCACATGAGGCATATATCCGTTTACCATGGCAGGCGGCAAGCGCTGCATCTGCACAGGACTCTCCGGTGGCTCGTGCGACGCGGTAAGGGCTTGCAGCTCCTCGCGCAGCTCGGCCTCTGTCATGGCGCGAAATTGTCCGCGCACTTCCACGCCTTGGTAATTCCACGTGGGCACATTGGGGTGCCCATACCAAGCCGAGGAGATGTAGCCCTGAGGACCTTGAAACCAAATCTGCGCCGGCTTTCCCGAGGCCAGCAAAGGCGCAATGGGATTGTCGGCGGCCAGGTGCATCAGCAGGAGAGGATGCTCTTCTGTGCCCTTCCATCGGAAGGGAGCAAGGACCATCTCGGTGCGTCCATCGGCCTGTGCAACTGTCACCAGGCCCAAGGGGTAGGTGCGTATGAATTCCAAAAGCTGAGGCCGGTGAAGGTGTTCAAAGGGTGGGGGAGCGTACATGCTTCAAAGTTCCAAAAAAAAGTTGGGAGAAGAGGGCTTCGGCCTCCCCGATGAAAAGCGTAAGTTTGTGGTGTACACCTCGTGTTCATCATAATACATAAGCGATGCGTTTAGTTGCCGGAAACTGGAAAATGAATCTTTTGCCCAACGAGGCTGTGGCCTTGCTTACGGCTTTGCGTGAGGGCTTGTCTAAACGCGATGCGCGCAGGGCTCAGGTGTTGATTTGCCCTCCTTTCCCTTATCTCACCATGGCCTTAGACCTTCTGAACGGATTGCCGGGGGTGGGGGTTGGGGCTCAGCAATGCCACCATGCTGCATCGGGGGCGTTTACCGGCGAGGTGAGCGCGGCTATGCTTGCGGCCCTGGGCTGCAGCCATGTGCTGGTAGGCCATTCGGAGCGTCGCACCCTGTTTGGTGAGACCGATGAGGTGGTGCGCCGAAAAGTGGATGCGGCATTGGCAGCCGGGCTAAAGCCCATTGTGTGCGTGGGCGAACACCTGGAGGTTCGCGAAGGAGGCCGTCATATAGATAATGTTGTACACCAACTGGAGGCAGCCTTGGGTCACCTCACCGAAATGCAGATGGAAGGTTGCACCGTAGCCTATGAGCCCGTTTGGGCCATTGGCACCGGACGAACCGCCACAGCCCAACAAGCAGCCGAGATGCACGCCGCCTTGCACGCCTGCATCACCCGGCATTGGCCAAATCTACAGTCGCCGCCGCCCATCCTATACGGTGGCTCTTGCACCCCGGCCAATGCCGCCGAACTGTTTGCTCAACCTCACGTAAACGGCGGACTCATTGGCGGCGCCTCACTAAAAGCGCCGGATTTTTTATCCATCGTAAACGCAGCAGAATAACATGGACTATATGGAATTCACCTTTGAGCTGAAACCCGTTCAGCCCTATGCCGAAATCCTTATGGCCGAGCTGGCCGATCTCGGCTTTGAGAGCTTTATGGAAACGCCCGACGGCCTTCAGGCATGGCTGCAGGTAGAGGCCTTCTCTCAGGGCCTGCTGGAGCGCTTGGGCGACATTCGTCCTGAGGGGTTGGAGCACATCTCGTTCACCAACACCCTTATTGAGGCTCAGAACTGGAATGCCCAGTGGGAGGCTGCATTTGAGCCCATCGTAGTTCCGGGCTTTTGTTGCGTGCGCGCTCCCTTCCATGAGCCGGCAGATGGTCTCCTCGATCTTATTATAGAACCAAAGATGTCGTTTGGCACGGGGCATCATGCCACCACCTGGCTCATGCTCGAGCAGGTTGGGCAACGCCGGTTGGATCTGCAGGGCAAACCTGTGCTCGATATGGGTTGTGGAACCTCGGTGTTGGGTATTGCGGCGGCCAAGTGCGGAGCGGAACGGGTATTGTGCGTGGATATAGAGGATTGGGCTTGTTCCAACAGCTTGGAGAACATTTCCCGAAACAACGTAAGCGCCGAAGTGCGCAAGGGTGGCGCAGAGGTGCTCGATCACGAGACCTTCGACCTCATCTTGGCCAACATCAACCGCAACATCCTCATGCGCGACCTTCCAACCTATGCAGCCGTTCTGCGGCCCGGAGGGGAACTGTTGTTGAGTGGTTTTTTTACCACCGACGCACCCGGCATGCTGGCCGCTGCAGCCGCCATTGGTCTGCAGGCCAATTCCAGCACCGCGCATGAAGGCTGGTGTTGCCTGGTTTTGAGTAAGCCCGATGCCGCCGATGCACAACCGTAAAAACAGGTTCAACCGCCCATTTCATCATCTGTGCACGTAACACTATCCCACATGGCTCGCCCATTACGCTTTCTTCTTATATGGACAACAACGCTGCTGCCTCTTATTGCCAAACCTCAGGCTCAGTTCAAGGTGTTTCCCGAAGAAGATCAGGCCTTTATCAAAGACCTAAAAGACTTTCTGAAAACCGCCGATCGTGATCAGGCCCGTGATTTCATCGACGATTGGGAAAAAAAATATTGGCCCAAGGAGGCCGTTGTTTTCGATGCAGACAAGAAAGCCTATCTGATCAAAGTATGCAACTGGATGCTCAAAAAAAGGGTGAAAGCTTTTCCGGAGTTCAAAGCTTTTTTGGTGAGCATGGGCGCCTTTCAGGATGGGTTGAAAGACGATAAGAGCTACCAGGCCTGGAAACAGAGTATGGAGAAAGTGATGGGCGCAAAAACCACCACGCCCTTCACCAACTACGTTACCATGTCGGAGAATCTCCTCATGCGGAACGTTTTCTACAAATCGGTTACCACAACTTGGAAGGCATCCAACAACCGCTTCTCTTTTGTGATTGACAGCGTGCCCAAGGTGGTGTTCGAAACCACCGATGTAAGCTGCCAAAGCATCGGCGATAGTCTGAATATTTTCGCTACCGTTGGCAGCTATTACCCGCTCACGTTTGCGTGGTATGGCAAACAAGGTACAGTAGACTGGCAACGTGCCAAAATGGATGCAAAAACAGTTTATGCTTCCTTAAAATCATATAAAATAGATTGTAAAACATCCGGCTACACAGCCGATTCCGTTGTCTATCAGAACCCGAAATACTTCGACACCGCTTTGATGGGAAAGCTCACCGACAAGGTATTGGCCGACATGCAAGGCGATAAAGCCATTTATCCTCAGTTCGACAGCTACGACAAGCGGTTTCGCATCGCCGATATTTATCCGGGGGTTGATTATGACGGTGGTTTCTTGGTGAAAGGTGCGAAGTTTATTGGATCCGGAAACACCGAGAATCCGGCTACCTTAAACTTCAAACTCAACGGAAAGGTCTTTATGAAAGCCCGTTCCCTGAGTTACATCCTGCGCGACGAGCGGGTTTCTGCGGAACGGGCGGCTGTTACATTCTATTGGGAGAGCGACAGCATGTACCATCCGGGCCTGCCTTTCAAGTATCTCAAAGAAAAAAAGGAGGTAACCCTCATCCGCGACAATACAGGCTTTGCCCAAACGCCCTTTTTCGATTCCTATCACCGATTGGAATTGTACTTCGAAGAGCTCTTGTGGCGCACAGACCAGCCCCGCATCGATTTGAAGATGATCATCGGTGCTGCAGAGTCCAGCGCCAGCTTCAGAAGCGACCGATATTTTCGCGAATCCAATTTCAAGCGCATCCAAGGCCTTGCAGATGTGAATCCATTGTTTAAAGTGCGGGATTACAGCAAACAAATAAATTCCAAAGATCTCGACATCGTGGGCTTAGCCCAATTTATGGGTCGTGCCCCAAGTGAGATTAGGCCCATGTTGGCCAACATGGCGGTGTTGGGGTATGTAACCTGGTTGGAGGGCCAAGATCGGGTGGAGGTAAAAGATAAACTCTTCGACAATTGCCTCAACCGCATGGGAAAAAAAGACTACGATGTGTTGGAAGTAAACTCCAACCTCAGCGGCGACCGAGTGAATGCCAACATCAACCTACTGAATTTCGATCTTAAAATATTTGGTATCGACCGCATATTTCTGAGCGATTCCCAAAACGTAAACATCAAACCCATTGATGGAACCATACTGGTTAAAAAGAACCGCGACTTCTTCTTTGCCGGCGTAGTAAATGCCGGTAGGTTCACCTTTTTTGGAAAGGAATTTTCTTTTGAATACGATAAGTTTAAAATTAACCTAACCAACACCGATTCCCTGCGGATAAAGGCTCAATCAAAGGATATTGACCCGGAAACCGGCAAGCCCGCTCTGGTGAATGTGAAAACCGTGGTGGAGAATTTGAATGGGGAGCTGCTCATAGACAATCCGAACAATAAGTCGGGAGTGGTGAATTATGCCCAGTATCCCATCCTCATCTCCAAGAAAGACTCCTATGCGTATTGGGATCAGAAAAGTGTACATCGGGGTGTTTACAAGCGGGCGAAAACCTTTTTCCATCTGGAGCCTTTTACCATCGACTCATTGGATAACTTCACCAACGAGGCACTCACGTTTAAAGGCGAGTTTGAATCGGCGGGCATTTTACCTACGCTGCAAGAAAACCTAACCTTACAGCCCGATTATTCATTGGGTATTGACTACGATACTCCTGCAGAGGGCTTGCCCATGTATGGTGGCAAAGGTACCTTCCTCAGCAAAGTGAACATGAGCAACAAAGGGTTGAGAGGAGATGGAGAGCTTCGCTATGTTACCTCTATTTTTAAAAGCAATGAACTGTTTTTCTTTCCCGACTCTACCGTTGGAGTGGTGAATACATTTGAGGAAAAACCACAGGGCAAACCCACCGAGTTTCCGGTTGCGATCTCCACCAAAAACTTCATCAATTGGCTTCCGTACCGCGACTTCATGTACATACACGAGCGGGAGAACCCCATTGTGATGTACGATGGGAAAGCGGAGTTTCACGGAACCCTCAAGCTTTCTCCTAAGCGCCTTGTGGGCAGCGGCAATGCAGAGTTTTATAAGGCGGTGCTCGAATCCAGCCTCATGGTGTTTAAGGAGCGCACCTTTGATTCCGACACCTGCAACTTCAACCTCAAAAGCCTATCCGACAGTTCCGGCATGGCTTTCCTCAGTTCGAACCTCAAGGCCCACATCGACTTCGATAACCGGGTGGGAGAGTTTCAAAGCAACGGTGGTGGATCCTACATCAAGTTCCCTGTGAATCAGTACCTCTGTTACATGGACAACTTTAAGTGGTTTATGGAGAAGGAGAATCTTGAATTGAGCGCCGGAGACAACTCCAAGGCGACCTCTTCCGGCAACGACGACTTAGACCTTACCGGTGCGGAGTTCATCAGCATACATCCCGATCAAGATAGTTTGCGATTCCTCTCTCCCAAAGCAAAATACGACCTACGCAGCAACATCATACGTTGTGCCGATGTGCGCTACATCAACACCGGTGATGCCCGGGTGTATCCGGATAGTGGTAAGGTTATATTATACAAAAAGGCGCGAATGGAAACCTTGCGCAACTCCACTATTTTGGCCAACACCACCACGAAATACCACAACATGTTCAACGCCACGGTTGACATACAGGGTAAGAAGAAATACAACGGCGTGGCCGATTACTGGTACACAGATGCCACCGAGCGCAAACAGCGTGTGCATTTCGATGTGGTGCAAACCGACAATACCGGGCAAACGGTTGCATCCGGATTGATCAGCGATACGTTGAACTTCTCTTTGAGCCCCGCATTCGATTACAAAGGCAGCATACGCTTGGCGGCAAGCAATCCCGATCTTTTCTTTAAGGGCAATTTCCGACTCACTCATGCGTGCGAACGCCTCAGCAAAGCATGGGTTTCCTTCGAAGCGAATCTCAGTCCCACCGACATCTACATTCCCATCGATACCGGCCGAATTGCAGATGCAGAGAACCGTACCGTGGGTGCGGGCCTCATGCTGGCCACAGACAGTTTGCATGTGTACAGTTCGGTTATGAACGCAAAACGCGCTGCATCCGATCCTGAAGTTGCTTCGGCCAGGGGTTTTATTTATTTCGATGCCGATGAAAAGGAATACCGCATGGGCAGCAAGGAGAAAATAAAAAGCATTGCTTTCCAAGGAGACTACCTGGCTTTGAATACCAAATCGTGCATGGTTACCGGTGAAGGCAATCTGCGGTTTCTTCGCAATACCGGTCAGGTAAAACTGAAAAGTTATGGTGGATTTGAGCACAACCTGCTCAACGACACGGTTACATTTGAAGCCATTTTGGCGCTCGACTTTTTCTTCGAGAATGCATGCATTAAGCAGATGTCGGAAACCTTTGAGCGGTCTGTTTCTCAAGAACCGGTGCCTTTTGGCCGTCCCATTTATGAACGCAGCTTAACGGAGCTTTTGGGTAAGAAAGACGCCGATAAGCTCATTGGACAGGCCAACTTGTATGGTTCATATAAGAAGATACCGGATGAGCTGGAACATACCCTGTTCTTTTCTCATTTGCGCATGAAGTGGAATCCTTCTACAAAAAGCTTCATCTCGGTTGGCAAAATTGGGTTGGGTAACATCAACAAAAATCAGTTGAACAAGTATTACAACGGAAAAGTGGAGCTGGTGCAGAAACGAAGCGGAGAGATCATCAACATTTATTTGGTTGACGACAACAACAATTGGTTTTTCTTCAACTACGCCAACAACCAGATGCAGGGCATCAGCAGCGATGAGAAGTGGAATACCATCATCAAAGAATTGAAGCCTGAAAAGCGCCAACTGGAGAACAAAGAGAAGGGCACGGCTCCTTACTCCTTCAACATCAGCATCAGCAGTAAGGTGAACAGTTTCTTGAAGAAATTCAACGAAGAATAAATCCGGAATTGCGGTTTACTCTGGAGTACAGGCACAAACGCTCAAGGGCAAAAAGTCCGTAGGTGTTTACCTGCGTTGAATTAGGATTCTTCTGTTGAAGGGCTGGGCTCCAATTGGAGGGTGCTGAGCTGTCGGTAAAGACCGCCTTCCACATGCATAAGCTCTTGATGGGTGCCTTTTTCTATTACTTTACCCTTGTCGAGCACAAGAATGGCATCTGCTTTTCGTATGGTAGAAAGGCGGTGTGCAATTACAAGGGTGGTTCGGTTTACCATAAGCAGGTCAAGAGCCTCCTGAACCAACCGCTCGCTTTCGGCATCGAGGCTGCTGGTAGCCTCATCGAGCAACAAGATGGCCGGATCTTTTAAAACGGCACGGGCAATGGCAATGCGCTGGCGTTGGCCTCCGCTCAATTTTACACCCCGCTCACCTACCAGGGTTTCATAACCTTCTGGAAATTCCGAAATAAAGACGTGGGCATTGGCCTTGGCTGCAGCTGCCTCCACTTCTGCACGCGTGGCACCCGGCTTGCCGTATGCAATGTTCTCGTGTATGCTGCCACCAAAAAGCAATACGTCCTGCGGAACCAAGGCCATTTGGTTGCGCAGGTTGGTAAGGCTCATGGTTTGAACGTCTTGCCCATCTATGCAGATGCTTCCGGAATTCGGGTCATAAAAACGAAGCAACAACGAAACCACCGTGGATTTTCCGGCTCCGCTCGAACCCACCAAGGCCACGGTCTGCCCAGCCTCTACGGTAAGCGATAACCCCCGCAGCACGGTGGTTTCGGGCCTTGAGGGATAGGCAAATTCCACATGTTTGAATTCCACCCTACCCTTCGAGCGAGATGGCTTCAGAAGGTCGGTAGGGCGGAGGTCCAACGGCTCGTGGGGCATGTCCAAGATGTCCATGATGCGCTCGGTGGCGCCCAGGGCTTTCTGTATTTGCGCGTACTGTTCGGCAATGCCACCAATGCTGGCCCCAACGAAAACGGTGTACATCATAAAGGTGATGAGTTGACCGTGGGTAAGGATGCCGTTAAGCTCGAGGTGAACGGCATACCACAACAAAAAGATGATGGCGCCGAATAAGCAAAAGATGATGAAGGAGAAAAAAGCGCCTCTCAGCTTGCCGCCTTTTACGGCAAGGTCGCGCACGTCGTTGATGCTCTTTGTGTAGCGCAGCACTTCTACCAGTTCGTTGGCAAAGGCTTTTACGTTGGCAATGCCCTGTAAGGTCTCTTCCACAACGGTGTTCGATTCCGCCAAACGATCCTGAACCTGGCGAGAAAATTTTCGGATGTAGCGTCCAAACACCACCGCCACCACCGCCACCACCGGAATGGAGGCCAGCATGGCAAGGGCCAGTTGGGTGCTGGTGAAGAACAAGGCCACCATGCCGCCCACAATGATGATGAGCTGGCGAATGAACTCGGCAATGCTGGTAGTAAGGGTTTCCTGTACCAAAGAAAGGTCGCTGGAAATGCGGCTGTTGAGCTCGCCCACCCTCCGGTTGGAAAAGAAGGTCATGGGCATTTGTATGAGGTGGGTATAGGTGGCCTGCCTTAGGTTGGCAAGCGCACCCTCGGTTACCTGCACAAACAACACCACACGGAAGTAGGAGGCAACGGCCTGCCCGGCAAAAAGCAAAAGCAAATACAAACCCACTTGGTTTATCTTTTCAACAGAGATGGACCCTGCATCAATTAAAGTGCCCATCAGGCGCGGAAAAGCAATGGCGGTGAGTCCGGTAGTCAAAAGAAAAAATAAGCCAAGGGCAAACTTCCACCGAAAGGGCTTCAGGTAGGAAAGTATGCGTCCGGCTTTCTGAAAGGAGGCCTTGGAGAAGTTGAATTTGGGCAGGGAATCGTCGCTGCCGCCGGTGTTGCGCTTGGCCATAGGGTAATTGGGTTGGCAAAGATATCTACTAAGGTAGACGTATTGGCCCTTTATTTATGGCATGATGCCGGAAACTGCCGCTGTATGAAAGGTTTTGGCTTCCGCAAGACCAGTACCCAAATGCTATCGCCTTCCTGCAGGCGCCCTTTCAGATGCTGTGCCACGCCCTTGGCTCCTGCAGGGGTTTGAATGAACTCTGAGCGATATTGATAGTACATCCATGAGTCGAGATACAGCGCCCGGTAGCGTCCGCCGCGAATGGGTTTTATAAAGGGGCGTGCGCTTGGGTATAGTTTCTCTGAGGCCGAGGAGTTGGCGAGTATGTATGAGGCCCGGTACGAACCGGTATACCAATCGTAGGATAAATTGCCCACCCAACTGCCCGTAGTTAAATGCCAGAAGGGCAAACCCCACGCAAACACCAGCGTAAAGCACATCATAGCCCATGAACCCCACCCCAAAGGCCATGCCCACAGCGATTGAGGCATACGACTGCCCCACCACCACAATACCGGTATAAGACTTAGGTTGTATATACTGAGTACGTCGAGGAAGTAGAAGGTATGGGGGGCATTGACCCAAACGATGGAGAGATGAAGCAGGATGGCCAACCCAATTCCAATGCCCCTAGAAATAGGAAAAACCAGCAATAATGCGGTTCCCATTTCCCAACATGGAATGGCGTTACTGAATGGACTCAACAGGTTTACCCACGATGCCGGAAGAAAGGTTGTGAGCCTATGCAGCTCCAGTGGGAAAATGGTTTCGCCAAACCAGGGGGCGAGTTTGTTTAGCCCATTGAATCCATAAACGGCAGCAAACTGCCAGCCCAACAAGCGCCATGCAGAAAGATGGCTCACCCAACCCATACGCCACACAGCCAATACCCATTGCGCCAGGTAGCCGGTAAATAAGAATGCCTGCATGCGGCATAAATCGAGGAAGGTTAACAGAGTAATGCCAAGCAGCCAACCCAGTAACCACACTCCACTTTTTGGTCGAGCGATGGAAATCAGCAAACAAAGCACCGAAACACCCAACAAGAACCAATGCACCAAAGTAGGTAAAGCACCCGCTATGGGAATGGCCGGGAGCAAAGGGAATTCCCGGACCGCCAGATACAGACGGGGACGCGATATCAAGAATAAGAAGGAGAAAAAACCAAACAACTGCTGAATCCAATCCAATCGCCTGGATAGGTCTACCTCAGCCATGGAGGGGATTCCAAGACGAATTACCTTTGGAATCATATTGTTAATGCTTTAATTTCTGCATAGCCTCTTTGATGGTGATGCGCTTTTCTCCTTCAAAAGCCACCACAAACGCATCTTTAAACCCTTGCCCACGCAAGCGGTTTTGCTCCTCCAACGCCTCGTGCAATTCCATAAGGTGCCCCGTTAGGTATTTATACATACCCTCTTGTTGCACCCTCCAAACATCCGTTATTCCGGCGAAACGCTCGGCATTTACCGGCAAGGCTTTGGGGCTGCTGTATATCTGAACGCTGAAGAATATGCGCGCATGTTCATAGGTCTGTGCTTTGGCTGTGTCCGATGCTGCGGTCTCAGAAAGGCTGCTGTCGCTTGCCAAGCGCTCTTCGGCGGGCTCTGCAGTTTCGGGTACCGCCTGGCATGGCGGGCGACGTTCGAGCTCATCGTCGTAGGTACGCTTTTGTCCTATAAATTCATCTTTGTATTTCCGAAAGGCTAGAAATAAGGCATGCGCCATTTGGTCTTGCCCTTTCTCCGAGCCCAGGTAGCGCTCTTCGCGCGGATTGGTGAGAAAGCCGGTTTCGGTGAGCAGGCTGGGCATACTGGTTTTCCACAAGACCAGAAACCCTGCCTGTTTCACACCCTTATCGGTGCGGCAAGCACGCCCTTTGTAGGCATCTTGAATCTTGGAGGCCAAACTTAAACTCTTGTCCAGAAAAGCATTCTGGTACATGGTAAAGATGATGGTGGCTTCGTCGGAGTTGGGATCGAAGTTCTCGTAGTTTTTCTGGTAGTTGTCCTCTAAAAGAATGGCCGAGTTCTCGCGCTTGGCTACCTCTAAGTTTCCTTTGGTCTTATGCAACCCCATCACGTAGGTTTCGCTACCGAACACCTTTTTGTTGGGCGATGCGTTGCAGTGTATGCACAGAAACAGGTCGGCATCGGCATCGTTGGCCACGCGGGCCCGCTCGTTCAACTCAAGAAAGACATCGGTCTTGCGGGTGTACACCACCTTCACATCGGCGCAGTGCTTTTCTATGTAATTGCCCAGCTTCAAGGCGATTCCCAAGGCCACATCTTTTTCGTGAAAACGGGTTCCGTGGCAGCCGGGGTCGTGGCCTCCATGACCGGCATCAATAACCAGCGTAAAGGGTTTGGACGATTTGCCGGGCGGAGCACCCGCCTGAGTGTATGCAAGAAAAACCAGGTGAACCACCCCTGTGAGCCACAGAAGAAGTCGCGCGCTGCAAGGGTTTGCCCGGTTTTGCTTACGCATATTTATGGTTAGTTTTGTAGACCCCTAAAAGTACGGCTGCCGGTTTGGTGGCGGCATCCTTGTTGGGGTAAGTTTTACAGAGAGTTATCAACCGAACGGCCCCATACCGCTTTTTCACGCTGCCAGTGCTGATGGCACTGGTCTTTCTGCTGACAGTGGGTTTGCGCCTCTCCGCTCAAACGAAGGAGGGCATGGCGGCAACCACCAAGTCCACCACGCTTCCTTCCGATACCACCGCCCTGCGCACTACCACCGATTCCATCGCCAAACGCGATACCGTTCAGGTGGCTCCCAACGCCATTGAGCATCCGGTTGTGTATCATGCCCGCGATTCCATTCGCTACGAGGTAGAAAACGATATGGCCTACCTATACGGTGCTGCTCAGGTAGATTATGAAAAGATTCAGTTAAAGGCCGATTACATCGAACTTAATTTGAAGAACAGCCTGGTGTATGCAAAAGGTGTGCCCGACAGCACCGGGAAGCTGGCAGGCAACCCCGAGTTTACCGATGGCGACCAGACCTTCAAAGCCAAGCAGATGAATTACAACTTCAAAACGAAGAAGGGGCGTATTCTAGAAGTATCCACAAAACAAGACCAGGGCTACCTTTTGGGTGATGTCATTAAAAAAGATAGCCTCGACAATCTCTACATCCGCACCGGGAAATACACCACCTGCGAACAGGAAGATCCGCATTTCTTCTTTTTGCTGAATAAAGTTAAGGTTATTAAAAACGATAAGATTGTAACCGGTCCGGCCGACCTCTTCATTGCCGGCATACCCACCCCTCTGGCCTTGCCTTTTGGTTTCTTCCCAAACAAGAAGGGCCGTGCAAATGGAATCTTGCTGCCAAGGCCATTTAATTCCGAGGGTTTGGGTTTTGGATTGGAAGATTTGGGCTATTACATGGGCTTGGGCGATAAGATGGATCTCACGCTAAACGCCGATGTGTACAGCCGAGGAAGCTGGAGGGCCAGGGCCAAGACCACCTATAACGTGCGCTACAAATACAGCGGCAGCTTATTGCTGAGCACGGCCAACATCATTCAGGGCGACAAGGGCTTTCCGGATTATGCCGTTAACCGCGATTTCAACATCACCTGGACCCACCAGCAAGATCCCAAGGCCCGTCCCAACAGCCGTTTCTCGGCCTCGGTGCGGGCGGGTAAAATCAACAACATCGCCCAGCGCAACATCGGCGATTATGTTACCAGCACCTTCAACTCCAACATATCGTATTATCAGGGCTTTGCCGGCACTCCGTTTAGTCTTACCCTGGCCGCAACCCACGATCAAAACACCCTCACGCGGGTAATGAACATCAACGCCCCCACCGCCACCTTCAACATGGCGGGCATCAACCCCCTGGGCAGTCGCTTCACCATTGGAAAACCGAAGTGGATAACCGACCTCCGCTTAAACTACCAGGCCAACCTGCGCAACATCCTGCAAACCACCGATACCGGCTTTGTGCGCGATGTTACCACCCGCCTGGGAGAGAAAATGAAAAGCGGCTTATCCAACCAGGTGGGATTGGGAACCAATGTGCGCTTTCTAAAATACTTTACGTTTAACCCATCTGCCAGCTACAACGAAAACCTCTACCTGCAATCCATCAGCCGTGAGGTGGGCAGGGTAGGGGAGCGCGATACTATAATCGAAACCCTGCGGCAGGGACTGCGCTCGGCCCGCAGCCTGAGCCTCTCTGGGGGAATCACCACTCAGGTCTTCGGCATGTATCAGTTTCGTTCCGGCAAGGTAAAAGCCATACGCCACCAGATTACCCCAACCGTTAGCGCGGTGTTCACCCCCAAGCTGTCTGACCTGCCTTCCTATGTTTGGCAAGGCAAAACGGTAACCTACTCGCCCTTCGAGAAAAGTGCGGGGGGTGCCCTGGTGAGTACCCGAACGGCCTTTGTCAATTATGGATTAAACAACCTTATTGCTGTAAAATACAAATCAAAGAAAGACACCTTAGACACCTTTACGAAAGCCAACATCTTCGACAACATTGGCTGGAGCGGCAACTACAACGTATTGGC
>JBEIVB010000200.1:0-2798 GCA_040374085.1 Flavobacteriales bacterium
AAGGTAGCGGCATCAACGGTGATTGAGCCTTTGCTTGTCGGGGTCGCTTGACGTGGTTGCATGAAGTTACCAACCTCCACGCGAGGGATGGTGAACTTTTTCTTAATACCGTCCTGAACCATTGCGGCTCCTTTTTGGATAGTGTCTGCACCTACCACAGCGCGAACGAGCATATAACTCGCTGCTTCACCTGCGTAGGTGGTGTCCTGAATGTTTAACGCTTCAGCCATTGCTTTGTTTTATTATTTGTTTTGGGTTGTTTTGTTTTGAACTTCTTCCAACATCCGGTGAACCAACGCTCCACCGCTTGGGATAACGGTTGTGCCTTCGGTCTTGATGTTCGTGCCGTTGCTCTTGTTTACCACAGGGATTTCAAAGATTGACTTGAAAGCCGATGGATTGGACAGATACGACTGCACGCTGTTTTGTAGTGCTTCAGGAGTGGAGCTGATGCTGCCCTTAGCTTGTAAGGACTTGCAGAACTCTTCTGCCTCTACGGTCAAAGCGGCAGCCTTAGCAGCCTCTTCTTCCTCTTTAATTTTGTTGAGTGCGCTCTCAAGGTCTGATACCTTGTTTTGCAACGCCTCAACCTCTGCTTTTGCGGTGGAAACCTGCTCTTTGTAGAGGTTCTCCATATCCGCAACCTTTGCCAGCACCTCGGTCTCGGTAGCCGATTCCGGTAAGCTGAAATGGTTCAGGATTGATTCCATTCTTGGGTTTGTTTTGGTGAATTTAAGTTGATTGTTGATGCTTTGCCATAACTCAAAGGCTGTACCGTTTTTTGGGTATCCCTTGGGCATATTTACGGTGTTGCTGTTGATGATTTCGTCGCAGAAGCCCAGCGTAAGGCACTCGGCTCCAGTCATCCATGTTTCTTTGCTCATCATCATACGGATGTCCTTCTCGGACTTGCCAGCCTTACGGGCTAACATTGTACACACCGCGCTGTTGAATTTATCTATGACCTTTGATGATGCGCTGTCCGTGCTTGCGTACGCGTTGTGCATCATCGTGAGGGAGTAGTCGTAGGCTATTCGCTTACGGCCAGCTTGGAAGATACAAGCGGCGATGGACGCTGCAACCCCGATGTTCACCGTGTTTATTTTGCACGGTACGTCGAGGATAGCGTTGTATATGTTCATTCCGTGAACGATGGAGCCACCCGGGCTGTTTATCTTCACGGTTATCTCCTTGGCTCCACTATCACAAAGGGCGTATAATTCAGCGGCAAACTCGCTCCCGTTGATGCCCATTCCTGCGCCCTCGTCTGGGCCGATGTGGGTGTCGAGCATCATAACCGGGTACTCTCGGTCTGCGTTGATGGTGAACTTTCTTTGCGCCATTATCATAACACAAAGGTCGGAGCATAGATAAGGTGTATGTTTTTACCTTATTTTACGCTACATTTGTGCTATGAAAGCGAAACGGAAAAATGTAACATGGTATCCTCGGAACCCGCGCACGGCTGCGCTGTTCAAGGGTTATGCGTTGGACAATGAGATGAAGGACACGGAGCTGATGAGTGCCGCAGTCCGTGAGTATTTCGATAGAAAAAACATGAACGAGGCTCGTATAGAGTACCTCGTTCAGTTAGGAAAGAATTACTACAAGGGTTAGAAGAGTTGGATGCTGTTGGCTCCGCTCAAGTCCCATCGAACGGTGTTGACGTTGCCCGCTCCTACTGTCCCGCCAAAAGGCCCATCTCCAAAAGCTACGATGTTTGTTGTTGAATCTACCCGCACCTCCTGAGCTGAATAGGTGTAGGATGTATCGCCTTTGTCGTACATAAAGCACCAACGCATGGCCGTCTGCCGAACCTTCACCCACGATGGAAGCGTAACCACGTTGTTCGCGTTGCCCGCTCCTACCTTTATCTGTCCTTTGAACTGAAGCTCACCCTGTTTTATGCGCCATGCTGCATTCTGAACGTAGTTATGGGTAATGGTTACCCAAGGGCTGTTCCAATACATCATGTCGCTCCAATTAGCCGCACCGCTTCCACTTGCGCCTGCTTCAAAAATACCCGTGTAAATTTGATGCACGCTGTAGCTATTGCCATCGGTGAACGTAACTGGGTCGGCAGTCGGGTCATTAAAATAGCTTGTGTTTATCTTGAAAACAGGAACCTGACCACCCGTAACAGTAAAACTCGAAGCACTCACAAATACTATTTTGCCTTGGCAGTAAACATATCCAAACGGGAACGAGTATGTGCTTCCGGCAATAGTTGGAATACATCCCGACAAAACAACGCCAGCCGTATTATCTGCTGCCATTGATAAAAAAATACTGCTTTCCAACAAATCAAATTCGGTGTTGTAAAAGTCAAATGTCCCTTTCTTTACGGGCATGGCCGCGCCTCCCGTGATGTCCGATGTCTTAATCCTGTAGCCCATTAGTACGTTGTTATGGTGTAAGTGATTGATTGAAGGTTGCGAGGGTTGATCTGCTCCCTGATTTTTGTATTCCTGATGTCGTTCGTTGCACCCAAAGAAGCATACAATGCCGAGGGTACATAGATGGTGTAATTGTATTGAGAAAACGGGTTATTTGAAGCCCACACAGCTCCGTTGATGTTCTCCCCGAAGTAGGTAACCGATGACGATTCGCTCTCGCTGATGCCCGCGTAAAAGATGTAATTATTTGCCAGCGTAGTCTGAATGTAGATGTCGCTCACCAAGGGAGGCTGCCTGAACGTGCTTCCGAAATACAAGTTTAGGTAATACTCCAGCTTCAATTTTTCGGCAGTCGCTTTCCGCTGCCAATCCATGCCTACCCAGTTAGTTGATAATAACCTC
>JBEIVB010000071.1:0-13064 GCA_040374085.1 Flavobacteriales bacterium
AGCCCATGGCAACACCCGTTGCCGGAATGGCTTGCATGCCGGTGGCCGAGCTCTGCATAGGGATTTTCGGAAAATCAGGATGATTTAAACTGGGATGAGCATAATACAAACGTCCTCCCGAGAATGGGTCGTCGCGCTTAGCCAGCAATTGCAACATGAGGTCGTAGGGCCGAAGTCCCATTCCCAACAACATGCTGTCGTCGCGGTAGTAAGGCGATGCCCAATCATAATTTTTTAGTTGTAATCCTACGGCAAGTTGTATAGCCTCGTGCCCTCTACTGGTTGCATGAACATAACGAGCCGTTACCTCGCGGTTCTTCTCGTACAAAGCCGCCATGGCTTTGCTGGTACACATAAGCTCCCAAGCCCTGAGCAGCATGCTCTGTTCGGGAACTGTTTTGGGTGCTGCCACCTCCATTACTTCTTTCATTTCTGAATTTGGCACAAGGTACGAAAGGTTACCGCAAAATGTGGGCTTACGGTCGATGGTAGCATGGTCGCCCATCGAAAAAATCCATGCTTTGAATGCCTATTAATCCCATAAAATGAAAGGCACTTTGGTGAAAAGAACGGGATCGCTTGCAATGAAAAATCATGGAACCATTGGTTAAAGGCAGCACGGTCTAAAAACGAAGATGGAAATCGCAAAGGAAGAATGCTGCTCGAAAAAGCCACCGCGAATTGGAGGATAAATAAAAAAGCAGACAGAAAACCGTCTGCTTGCTTTATGCTCCTCGGCCTGGGTTCGAACCAGGGACCCCATGATTAACAGTCATGTGCTCTAACCAGCTGAGCTACCAAGGAATATGCTCTTTTTTTAAGGAAAGGCAAATGTACAGACCTTTTTGGAAATTCAAATATCTTTGTCAAAATTTTTTGAAATGAGCCTTTTGGTAATCGGAACCGTGGCCTTTGATGCCATTGAAACACCCTTCGTAAAAACCGACCGCATTGTGGGAGGTGCAGCAACGTTTATTAGCCTTGCCGCATCCTACTTCACCAACAAAATCAACTTGGTTTCGGTGGTCGGAGGCGACTTTCCAAAAGAGGCCATTGCCATGCTCAACCGGCATCAAGTAAATACCGAAGGCCTTGAAATAAAGGAAAACGAAAAAACCTTTTTCTGGAGCGGCCGTTACCACAACGACATGAATTCCCGCGATACGCTGGATACACAACTCAATGTGTTGCTCGATTTCAACCCTGTGGTACCCGAGTCGTACAAGAATTGCGACTTCCTTATGCTCGGAAACCTAATGCCCTCCCTGCAACGCAGCGTTATTGAACAACTCCCAAAACGTCCCAAGCTGATTGTCATGGACACCATGAATTTCTGGATGGACAGCGCCATGGATGAGTTGCTTAAAACCATTGCAATGGTAGATGTTCTTACCATCAACGACGAAGAGGCGCGGCAGCTTACACAAGAATACAGCCTGGTAAAAGCTGCCCGGAAAATCCTCACCATGGGTCCCAAGTACCTCATCATAAAAAAAGGCGAACACGGAGCCCTCTTGTTTCATGGAAACGAAGTGTTCTTTGCTCCTGCCCTTCCTCTAGAGAATGTTTACGACCCAACCGGAGCCGGAGATTCTTTTGCAGGTGGCTTCATTGGCTACCTCGCCAGCACCAACATCGTTAGTTTCGAGAACATGAAACGAGCCATCATTTTTGGGTCAGCCACAGCGTCGTTTTGCGTTGAAAAATTTGGCACCGAGAACCTCCAAAACCTCACCAAATCTCAAGTAGATGACAGGATTCAGGAGTTCATTGAGTTGGTGCAATTCGACATCGAGCTGGTCTAGTATATAACCATCCTAAGGGAAATAAATAGGTTTTAACCTATTAGGATTGTTTGCGCGGAGTTGGTCCGAAAAGGTCAACTGCAACCAAGAAAGCGGCAAATCCCCAAAACGGAACAGCAGCTTTATCGGTATCTAAGAAATTGTTCAAAAATCCGTGCACCATATAGGTGAGCAGTCCCAGTGTTGCGGCCAAAACCAAGCGCCCTTCATTGGTGGAAAGTCCCAACCGATTAAAAACTCCAAAACCGGTAATAAGCAAGGTAGCCATAACACAAATGGCAAGCACCATACCGGGCAAGCCCTGCTCGCACAAAGGTCCTATATACTCGCTGTGGGCATTGCCTTTATCTCCGGCATTGGTGCTGATGATGGTTTTCTCGTATGAGAACTGATAAGGAGCATATTTAAACGCGTACGTGCCTGGGCCAAATCCAAAAACAGGTTCCTTGCGAAACATGCGCAACGCAGCCTGCCAACGGTTGATGCGTTCCAAGTTGGAGGCATCGGAAGAAATGTTGGAAATCGACTGAACGTGTTCCGTTAAGTTGGAAGAACTGTCCTGACGGTTTTTCTCCAACTTCATCAAGATCTTATCTTCAAATGCCCAAAGCAATAAACCCGATAACATGACCACGGTTACAACCCAACGAAGAGAAACTTTTAGGTAGATCATGAGCCAAGCACCTCCGGCAACCAAAACACTGATCCAGGCGGCACGGGTATAAGAAAGGACCAATGCAGCCAAAAGAATGAGGGCAAAAGACAGGGATGCCACCCGGCCGGCCAAGGTCTCATTTCGCAAGGCGATTAGGGCAATCATTGGCGGCAAAAACATCGCCAACATAGCTCCATAAGAGGTGTGATCGTTGTAAAAAGGCGCCATCACCCAATTCGCAGTCTCCTGAGAAAACGCAAATCCAGAATGAATATAGAATGTGTACCCAATAACGATGGTAAATGCCAACACATACAACCAAACAAAACGCTTAAAATGATTCAAATTGGGCTTAAACAAATATATTCCAAAGTAATAAAAGCTAACCAGAAACCATAGGCGAGCCATCAGGTATTTAAATGATACCCAAGGCATGGTTGAGGTAAAGGTGGTGACCAGCATCCAAAAAACCTGCGCCAAAATGGCGAGAGTGATGGGATGAAACAAAATCCTCCGATCGATTTTCCCTTCATATACAAGCTTCACCAAAAAAAGCAGCAAAACTCCAAACATAAGGGGTTCTGTAGGCAGGCTGGCTCCTAGGTTAAACTCCTTGATTTTTAGATTTATGCTCAAGGGAGTAGCAAATACCACAAACCAAAGAACCTTGTCTAAGGAAACAAAATAGAAAGCAGCAATAAGAATCAAAAACGGCAGCAGGGTAAAATACAAATACCCAAAAGAGATAAACATGGCATTGAGCAGAACAAACAGCGCACAAACACCATAAAAAAACAACGTTGTATTCCGAGGGGCCCCGCCGATCAGATACCTATCCATTGGCATTAACTTTTCGGGAACGATCGATAAAGGCCACAACTAGAATTCCAATGAACAGGGCGGCTGCAAACCCTGCAAGGGCAAACACCCACCGCACGGGAAATGCTCGTTTATCAGAAAGCTGAGGTTGGGTTAGGATATTGGTGTACGAAAAGGAACGCTCGTGATCGCGCAAAGCCTTGAAATACTCGGATTCTTGCATTCCATAGGTCTTGCCCAGTCCTTTCGCACGTGCCGAGAGAAATTGAACTGCAGCACCATGGCGGGTTAGGTTCTCCAGCGCCTGACGCAGTTCTCGCTGAGCAACAGAACCGGATCCCAAACTTTTATAATACTGGCGCGTAATTTCTTTAACCTGTGATTCATAGTCCAAAATCCCATACGAACTGCGGTAGCGATTTAATGCAGAGTCAACCGAGTCAACCTGTACTTTTATCTGCTGCAAAGAAATCGCATGCATTTCCATTACCTCTTTCAGTTTTTGGCGCTGAAGCCGCCCAATGAGGCGGTCGGTTTGGTTAATCACAAACTCCACCAACTGACGAGCCATGGCCGGATCCTCATCCAATGCCGATACCACTACAGCTTCATACTCGGTGCGCTCCACCAAGATGCGTTCTTCATATAGCATGTGAAGCCGCGATTTTTTTTGAGGATGGGCCGAGAGTTGATACCTTTTCTCCCATTGAAAACGCTCAAGCAGACTATCCTCAACCTGCCCCGATTTCAACATTTGCATAAATTGCTCACTCAAAGACTCTTCGCTGTAAGGTGCAATGTTGCTTGGATACAAAACCCCAACAGACTTATAAATTGGTGTGATGAAAAAAGTGGCCCCAAAAGAAATCAAGCCTCCTGCAAGGGCAACCAAGGCCAAGTGAATACGCCAACGTTGAAGCAACCGAAGTAAGCCCTCTTGTTCAAATGGTGCTTCAGAGTTCATCGGTGATAGAATTATGGCGTTTGATGTTTTGTACGTTATCCAACATAAGAATCAACAGAAAAGCAAGGAGCATGGCAGATATCGTGCTCACGACCACAATAAGCCATCGAATGGGGTACGATTTTTTTTCTGCTTTCGTTGCACGGTTCACTATAAATTTTTGGGTTAAAATTTGTTCCGCATCCACCCGAGCCTCCTCATACTTAGCCTTCACCAACGCCAATTGCTTGATCTGTTCCTCATGCAATTCGCGCAGCGAAACATAAGCACCCCCATAGTTTGATAACACCTTCAGTTTCTCCTCCAACAAACGTGCACCGGTTGAGTTGTTCTTGGCAATGGCCATGGCATATTGCTCATTGAAGACCTGACTCTGAGTCTCGTAATCGTTGATGCCCATAAGGCGCAACTGCTTCAAGGAATCGTTCAACTGCTGAATCTCAGCTTTTAAAGCAAGGTAGCTTCGCTCCACAATACGCAATGCAGCAGCAGCACGTTGCTTCTGCATGTTGTTCTTCACCGAATCCATTAGGTCGGCAATGGTGTTGCACATGTCGGCAGCCATCTGTGGATCGCGATCGAGAACCGAAATCTTAACCGACATAAATTCGGTTCGTTCGAAGCTGATGTTGTCTTCGAACTCGAGGTAAAGCTTGGTGTACCTGTATCGATCGGTGGTGTCGATACGGTAATGCTGCAAGAGGTTAAACTGCCGACAAATGCGTGCGCGGATCTCGTCTGAGTTCAAAATCTGAAGCATCTGCTCAGCTTCTTCCTCCTCCCCAAATTTTAGAATGTCGTCTTTACCCCCATTGTTTTCCGACAAAAGCGCCTTAGAGATGGAGCTCGTTTGGGTGGGAAACATAATGACGGTTGACTTGTATTTGTCTTCAATAATGAGAGAGGCAAGTGAAGAAAGTACGGCTGCCGAAATCCCAGCATACATGAGTGGCTTTCGCCAACGATAAATGAACTGGAGTAAGTTGAGCGAGGTCAGTTGATTCTCCGATGGTGTGTGTTCGGACATGTATCCAAAAAAGGTTAGGGGGCTAAAATAACCATTCTTGGCCAGCAAAAGGTGGCTTTTTCACTCTAATGGGTTTGAAGAGCGGTTCTCCAGTCGCTCCACCTCATCCAACCGCTGCCTAGGGCCCAAGCCAAAGAGAGCGGCACAAAGACCACCAAGCCTGCAAACCAGGACAGTGTAGTTTGAGGCAGAATCCATGCCAGAAAGCCCAGTCCGCCGGCAAACCGAAGCAACCCAAACCAAAACGCCCGATCCATTCCAAGGGAGAACAGGCGATTGGCCATCACCACCTGAACCGCCGCGGTGAGGCCCTGAGTGGTTAGGCTTGCCCATGCTGTACCCTGAGCTTGAAATTTGGGTATCAACACAATGTTCAACAAGATGTTAACCACTATGCCCAGACCTGCCATAGTGTTCAACTTCTTCATGCTTCCATTGGCGGTAAGTAGGGTGCCAAAAACATAGGTAGTGGAAACACAAACAAAACAGCCCATCAACCATGGAAAAACCGCAGCCGATTCCATCACATGCTCCGTGTACAACAGTCCCATAATCTGACTGCTGTAAGCTGCGCAAATCATGAAAGTGGGGATTGAAATTACCATGAGCATGCGAAAAGCAAGGCGCGCCAGTCCGCCGGGATTTTCTCCTTTACCAAACATCCGACTAAACATCGGCAACAACAACCCGGCAACCAAATAAGCAACCATGTTGGTGGCATCCAACAAACGATAGGCAGAGGCGTAAACCGCAGCCTCCTGAGGACCACGAGGAGAAATACGTTCGAGCATCACCGTATCGATGCGGTTGTAAAAGGTCATCAGCAAAACCAAAGTGGCATAAGGAATGCTCTTCTTCAACATCATCAACGAGAAAGGCCAATTCCATGTTAGGCGCTTGATGCGCGCGCGATCCCAAACCAATACCAACGCAACCATAGCAGTAATACCGTAGGCAAAGGTTTGAGCATAAACAAACCAAGAAAGCTCAAACCCACCCGGAGAAACATTTCCCCACAACAGCAAACCGCAGATGCCAATCATAATCGTGCGATCCAGAACCGAAACTACGCTGTCGGTCTTAAACAGATGCAAACCCGAGAGGTTGGAACGCAGAAAAAGAATGAGGGAAATCAAAAACTGATTGAAACCCAATACCGCAAGCAAACGGAGGGACTGTCCTCGGTAACCGAATACAAATGCAAAACCCAGGGTTGCGATTGCATACAATACACCCAAGGCCAACCGCAGGGTGAGTAAACTGGAAAGATGTTTCTGAAGTAGATGCTGGTGACGGGCAATGTTCTGATTGTTGAAATTGGTTAAACCCCCATCCAACAATATGTTAAATAGAA
Organism: Flavobacteriales bacterium; assembly: GCA_040374085.1. GTDB lineage: Bacteria > Bacteroidota > Bacteroidia > UBA4408 > UBA4408 > JBEIVB01. The sequence continues at coordinate 6,625 of JBEIVB010000071.1, forward strand.
ATGAAAAATTAAATAAAGCGTAATACAAGCCATAGTTGTGGGCACCAACAGCGTTTTGTACTCCCCGGTCTATGCCCAATATCCAAAAGGGCTTAATCAATAGGTTGAGGAAAAGCAGCAACCCAAGGTTGGTGATGAATTTACGCTGCATAGCCAAACCGAATCATCGTATCATAACGCCTCTTTTATTGATTATAGGAACCTGAACGAAGTTCTGTTCCGAAATGGTATCGGGCAAAAAGATAAACCGTTTGTCGTAAATATCTTTGTTGAGGTAATAACTCACCCAATATTCATTGTTCAGGGGAAACACATCCTCAATTAAGCTTTCAATCTTAGCAAAGGAGTGAGGCTCTACAACATCCAAAAAATGACGCAGGGTAGAGGTTTTTATTTCCTGTTCATTCAAATGTCCATAACCCGTACTGGTAACCAAAACGCCATCAAGCCTATCGTCTCGCATGTTAATCAAATAGCAGTTCCATTGACGAACGCCTTCTTTATTCAGCTCAGGAACAACCGCAACCGCGACGTCTTCAACAACAAATGAGGGAATGTCTTTTATCATAATGTCATTAAGATGTTCCAAAATTACGGGACTGTCCCATTAGCTTTGCATGACCTTCTAGAAGGTTATTCCCCGGTTTTCCACAACCCCCTTCGGCTGCTTTGCTTCTGCACCTCCAACAGCAACATTCCTTCGGAATCGGCCAAGCTGCGCACCACCATCAAATTTCCTTTGCCCGCTTCTGCCAGGTCATCCAAAGCGGCAATGTCGGCTCGATCGGGTTTTGTAGCTACCACCGAACAAAACAAGCCCGAACCTTGGCCGGACCGGTCGAATAAGGCTTGCTCATTTTTCCCAAGCGCAAAAGCGCCATCGGTTATCAAAACCAATTGGTTGTTGCCACCATCGAGCCAATTTCGGTGTGCGAGAGCTACAGCCTCTCGAATGGCTCTATTGCCCGCTGTTTGCCCAGATGGACGCAGGGTATCGAGCCCCTCAAGGAGAGCAGGCAGGAAACCTGCTGGCAACGACTCGCCTAAAATCCGCGGCTCGCCTGCATACACCATCAAGCTCACGCGATCCGAAGCGCGCAAATGCGGCTGCAGGTCACGTATGGCTGCTAATCCCAATCGAAATTTCTCTTCGTAACGCATGGAGGCAGATGCGTCCAACAAGAGAATGAGGTGGTTGGGCTTGCAACGGGACAGGGGCAAAGCCACCCCCTCAGACTCAGGCAACGGATTTTCTGAAACGGGTTGCTCCTTAACGTCAACAACCGGTTCTGGAGACTTCCGAAGCACAACAGAATCGACGTTAAAGCCCAAAGGCATCAAAAAGATTCTCCAATCGCCGGAGGCCGTTGTGATGACCTCTTGACTTTGATACGTTGAATATCCTGGAGATCTTGCCCGCAACACCAACAAGCCCAAGGGCCTAGGTAAGTCCACCCGCCCAAGAGCATCGGTTGGGCCCTTCCAAAGAAGCTTGCCACCTTTGAATACCTCCAAAAAAGCACCCGGAATGGGTCGTCGGGCTTGCTCATCCCAAATCTCAACAGCCCATTCTGCAACTCCAACTCCTTTTCTTCCGACCCCTACACCATGAGAGGGGTGACAGGCTTGCAGCGCGTGCGCATCGGGCTGATTCACCCTTCCAGACACCTCCAGCAGCAAGGGTTCCGAGCGAAGGGCCGTAAATACCCGAACCACCTCCGAAAATTTACCCGGACGCTCAGGCACAAAGGTCACCACCAGCCGGGTGCTATCACCCGGCATAACCGTTCGTTGTAAAGCCTCTGCACGTATGCTGGATGCAGCCGAAACCCGTAAAAGCACGTCTCGGGTGTTTCCGCGATTTACCAGAACAAAATCAAACACCACTTCGTAGGCTCTATCCAAAGGCTCCATCTCCAACCTCTGCTCCACAACCTCCAATCCCTGAGCCAGGGCACTACTGGAACAAAGGTTGAACAGCAAACCCGAAAGAAAACATAATCGAAATCCAATGGCCCAAAAGCCGGCCCTCTTCTTCATGCTCATGCAACGACAATACTCTTCAAAACGCATACAGATCAAAAAAAAACCTCCGACGTGCGGAGGTTTCGTTTAGCTTAAATGAAGGCTTGCCACACCATCAATTGCCATCCCACAAACGGTAGTGCACCGATAGGAATGCAACCATGCTGGTGTTGCGAATGGGGGTGTTGGTGGTGATGCTGGTGTTTAGATTCACCACTTTGTTTTCGCGCAAATCAAGAATTCCAAAGGCATAGCGCAAATCAAGCCCCACCTTTAAACGGGAAGAAAGTTGGTAGGAAGCGCCTACACTGGCCAACAAGCTGTAGTCAACGGCGTTGAAAAAGGTGCTGTTGTTGGAGCCCACTGCATAAGCCTGCAGTGTAGAATCGCTGCCAAACGCGGTTCCGGTATATTCGGTCTTCAACTTTGTGTTGAAGCGAGCCGAGCCCATCAAGCCCAAACCTGCATAAGCATCCAGCTTACTTTCTGGCTTCATGAAGTGGTAGCTCACCACGATCGGAACATCGAAATACTGAAGGGTTTGCGTGTTCGCCCACTTCTGAACCACAGAGGGGTTGCCATCGGAACCCAACAAAGTATCGGAAGCCGTGTACTGAGAACCACGCTCACTAAACAAGATATCAACGCTTGCACTGATGCGGTTTTCGAAACGATACTCTAAGAAAACACCGCCGCTGGGCATGGTGCGGGCTTTGATGTCGCTCACATTGGGGCCCAAATCCTTTACGCCGGATAAGGAAGACATGGTTCCGCCTGCGCGAAGACCTCCGAATAAAAATTGTGCGTGAGCAGGAGCACCAACCAAGGTGGCGCCAAAAAATAGAGCAAGGAGAGCTGTTCTCATGAATGAGTATTCGTTAATGGTTTGGACAAAGAAACAAAAAAAGTTGGGGAGGTTTTATCACTTGCCCGACACAAGCCAACGCAGCGCACCCACCTTGGACTTTCCGGGAATGCGAATCATGTATAGGCCATCATACAAGGGCATCTCCAGGTTCATGCGCAGGCGTCCGTAAGGCCAATTCTGAAGCGAAACTCTTCTTCCCATTAGATCCAACACCTCAACCTGAGCCGGAGCATCTCCCCTACCCGACCACACCAACTCTGCACCGGAGGGAGAGGGGTTGGGTACAACGGCAAACGAGGCTTCAACGTCTTCCTGAGAAACACTTGTTGGAGCTCCATCGTACTTCTCCTGAGCCGCTGCAGCAGCCTCTTGCAACAAAGCAAGATTCTCAGCAGCAAGTATCGCGAATGCCACGGTTACCGAGTCGCCCGAAGCAAGGGTGAAGGGTCCCGTTGACACGGTTTGAGATACATCTGAGCCGTTCGGAAGGGTTCCAGCACGGTTGCGCACCTGAGAGAGGGTTTGGAATTTGTCCGCGCCACTGAACCCATCGGCCAGGTTTACACCACCGGCACCTCCGGTAACATGGTCGAGACCATAAACATAATAAGGAGCATTGCTGCTCAACACCTTAATACCGGCGTAAAGGCCATTCGCTTCAGTGCTGAAAACATAGCCCATGCGTTGGGTTGAATCCAAGCGGGCCAGATTTAAATTGTAGTTCATTACATCCCAGTCTGCATAAATGCCGGCGTGAAGGCCTGAGATGGGAAGAAAACTGGTGTTCTGTAAGGTATACTGAACCATCACATAACGGGTGTTACCCGGACTGCTCCAGGCAAAAGCCTGATGACGCACCTGAAGGCCTATTGTCGATGTTCCTGCATTGAAATCGTCGAAAAGTCCTCGAGCATCGAACTCCGAAACCACCGGCGGTACAATGCGATACACCGATTGAAGAGAGGTAAAATCCGCATCGGTTTGACCCCCTACTGCTCCACGCGCCATGTCTACTACTCTGCCATCGGGAACACCGGCCATAAAACTGGCCTCATACAACACAGAGCTGCCCCCATTAAGCCTTACCCCCAAGCCTTGGGTCTGGTTTGTGGTGTTGTACCCCAATCTGCCGTTGCTGGTGATGCTGGTTGCAATGTCGGCAATGGAGATGTTTAGGTAGTTGACGTTTAATGTGAGAGAAAAATACAACGTTTGGGTAAACCCGGCATCGGTGCAGGTTAAGGCAAACTCAACGATTTGATTGGGCGGCGCGTTGGGCAAAATGCGGAAGCGAAAATCATCGGGCGCATTTACTAAGGTGTCGCCACTGTCTGCTGCTCCTGGCGCATAAACCGTGCTGAGCATCTGCACAAAAGAAGAAGCGCTGCTCAATTGAACCTGGAAATTACTCAAGGGAGATAAGGCATTAATCAAGGTTGCCTGAATGCGAACAGTATCTCCACTCACCAATGCCTGATCGTTGCCATCGGTAGCAGCAATTCCATCCAGAACCACACTCTTCAAACCCGTTTCGGTTAATGCCCGGTAAAGATTCAACCGACCGGAACCCAACTTACCCGCAAACGCTGCATTTCCGGCCACAGTGTCTATGTTATCTGCCGTTGCCCGCAACCGTTCTGCCAAAGCCATGGGGCTTATACCCGGAAAATGCGAAGCCACCAAAGCAGCTCCACCCGCTACCACAGGACTTGCCATAGAGGTTCCGGATGAGCTGGTGTAGCCATTGGAAATCCAAGTACTGTAAATACCCTCACCGGGTGCAGCAAGGTCTACATAACGACCGTAGTTCGACTGGCTCCACTTCACATCGGAAGAATTGCTTGCACAAACCGAAAGCACATGTGCATACGCAGCCGGATAAAACGGAGAATCTATAGCGCTGTTTCCGGCAGCAGCAACCACCAGGCACCCTTTCTCCAGAACAGCATAATCGACAATATCCTGGCCAAACTGGCCTCCAGAGGGACTTCCCCAAGAACAATTTATTACCTTACAATTATGATCGGCGGCATACACAATTCCCTCGTATGCCATGTTCAATTCCCCGGCCGAATTCATGATTTTAACAGGCAAGAGGCGGCATGCAAACCCAACCCCGGCAATGCCGACATTGTTGTTGGTTTCGGCTCCGGCAATGCCCGAAACATGCACTCCATGGTTGCAGGTTTGGCACGGATCCGGACTGGGGTTGTTGTCGTTGTTGCCCAAATCCCAACCGTAACGGTTGTCTACGTAACCATCGCCATCGTTGTCGAGGCCGTCCATAGGATCTGAGTAATTATACTGAATGGCGCCGGACAAGTCTGTGTGCCCAAGCTCAATGCCCGTATCGGTGATGCCAACGGTAATGGCAGTATCCCCTGTTTCAACATCCCAAGCTGTTAGTGCACGAACGCTGCTAAGGTGATACTGCATGAGCAGGGACGGATCGTTTGGTGTAAACGTGAGAGTGGGCATCACCTTGGGTTCCACATAAACCGCCCAACCGGACGCCATCAAGTCCTTTTGCCATTGAGCCGAAGTTCCCGAGCCCACCTCAAAAGTCCAAAAAAGTGAAAGGTCAATGCGTTTCCCCGGTCTTACTAGGCCACTAGCGTGTGTTGGGAAAACCGGACGGAGAGCCTCTAAGCCCAATTGCTGAAACCGAGTCACGACCCTGGGTGCCGGACTGGGTGCAAATTCGGATTTCATAGTTGGCTTAACACGCATCACCCAGGTAGTGCTAAAACATGGGGCAGCCAGCATCAGCATTGCCGCAAAAATCAACTTACGCATAGTCTTTTTGTTGTTTCAAATCATCAAACGCGAAATATAGATAAATGGTTGAGCTGCCTCCCAAATTTTCCGACGATGCTTCCCAAGATGCACACACTCCGGGAATGGCTGCCACTGCATCTCCTTTGCGAACCACAGGATAATGAGCCTTTCGAAAGGGAGCCATTACGCGGGCTTGCAACACATCCGCCACCTTCCGGTGATGCGGAAATCCGGGGGTTATCAGGCGGTCGCCGGGTCTCCATGCTGCTACCCGCAAATCACTAGCCTGCCAATCAGGGGGTAAAGCCAAACTCCAAACCCAATCTTTTGGAACGAATTCCGTTTCCATAACTCCGATACGATAAGGCCCCCACACTCCTTCAACACCTAATGCAAGCGGAATAGGCTGCGAAGGGTACGTCACGGAAGGCCCCCACCACAAACGTGCCTTATTCAACCCCACGTCCCAACCCTTTCCGACGAACAACTGCCCCGAAACTTTTTTTTGCCGAATACAGGAAAGAATATGCCTAAGGACATCTTCGGTAAGGCCGGTATGCCCGAGCAAAAACCAGAGCCTTTCAGCCGAAGGATAAGCCTCGAGCAGAGCATCGGTATCAACGGAGCCTACTCCATCGGGATGGGTGCAACCCCACCGTTCCAACCATCCATCTTGCCAGAAATTCAATTGGGCACGCGAGGCTTCGGTGTACCGAGCCAAATCCACCATGCGGTCGGCTGCATCGGGAAAGCGATCGAGCACAGGCGG
>JBEIVB010000056.1:0-16073 GCA_040374085.1 Flavobacteriales bacterium
CTCGCAAATATCTGTGAAAGAAGAACCAGTTATTATGATTTCTTTTCCTACATTATCAATAATTCGCGAGCCAGCTGCCATGCGAAAATCAACTGTGCTCACCGAAAAATCCTGATCTATTATGAAATCGCCAGAAACCACCACTTTTTGATTATCAAGCGACAAACCGTTTAAAGCGGATACACTGGGAATTGGATTGGTTATCCAACCGTATGGGGTGCAAAATGGCAGGTTGCCCAGAAAAATCAATTGAGCAAACTCTTTCTCTGAGGTTGCGATTTCATCAAATGTGCAAAAGTAATCCTGGTTATTGGTGCGGAGGGTCAACACTTCTGAGCAATAACCGGGTTTCGAAATGACCACCGTAACATTCCAATTGGTGGGAATGGGGCTGCCGGCAGAGGGCCACATTACACGTATTTTGTAGAAGCCATCACCGGTGTTGGATTCCCCCGGTATTGGGCCAAGAACAAGCCCATTTGTAACGGTCCAGGAGTAGGTTACATCGTTGGCAAACCCGCTTGGGAGTCCGGGAGGTAGGCCTACCTGATATATGAATTCAGTTGTTGAACCTGTATAGCAGATGGAATTGGTATACATGGGAGAAAACTGTAAAGACCATCCCAGCGGAAGAGGATTGGCCAAAGTAGATATGGTAATTTGGTCCGAGGCAATGGTTCCGTCAGGAGCGGTTACCGTTAACGTGTAGGTTGCAGCACCCGAAACGGTTAAAATCGGATTAGGTGAATTTGGGTCGCTCAGACCCGTTGTGGGTGACCAACTGTACGTGAAATTACCATCTAAATTCGGATCGAACACGCAGCTTGGTCCAATTGGAATCTGATCTCCCTTGCAGGCTACCACATCTTCACCTGCATCTGCAAGAGGAATCACAGATACCTGATCGACCAACATGTAGGCGTGGTGTTCTATGCCAATCCACCAAGCCGCTGTACTGGAGGTTGTGTTGCCTGTTCTGGTAGACTGCTCGAAAGAGTTTGAACGGAAATTACCAATTGTAAGGTATTGCTGATTTTCGAAACCAGTAGGAGGTGTGTAACAGCCTGAAACGCGTTCCCAGTTGTTTTTCACGTTAAAATCTGGTGCCAGGTTTGGGTTACGTTCAATTTGTGGTGCAACGTTTGCCAAGGGTTGTCCCAATGGAGCATCACGGTAAACGGAGTTATAATGGTTATTCAGTTGATCTTCGTTGATGCCATCGGAAAAATACATGCCTATTCTGGAAGAATAATATCTTGTTGTAGGTGCCGAGCGGACCCACATTCTGGCAAAATATACCCGATTCGAAGTCAATGGTGCTGGCAGTTGGATTTGGGCGTACTCTCTGAAACCACTCTGGAAACCATTGAAAGGCTGGTCGTTCCATGTTGTAAGCCCGATAACTCCTTTGCCAAAATCGTAATTGGTGTTGGTATTTGGAAAGGTGCCTTGGGTTACCGTTGGAACAACGTTGGCAAAGGGCGGGTTATTGTTAACACCAACACCACCAGTTGTGGAGTAAGGGGTACTTGGTGAAGGCTGCCCGCTCAAAAAATAAAAATCCGGAGTACCGCAGGTTGGGTTGTACCACCTCGTGGCAAAATCCAGTTGAGTAGTGGTGGTTGGTGGAGAGGTAAAGGCCTCGAAACTTCCATTGCAAATCAATTGACAACTGGAAAGGGACTCGACACAATCATCCGGATCTGCTGACAGAGTGCAAGTTATGGCTCCAGGGCTGGTGGCAACCAGGTTAAAACTCTTTATTATTCCTGGGGTGGTTCTTGCGAATGCCCTTATGTAGAACATTCCACCAATTGGCCCAGGTGGTAAATCCAATAAAACCGACTGGTTTTGAGAGAACACATGACGTCGCAAAACGGTTTGTTGGGCATTAAGAATATGAAGGGAGTCGAGCACCTGTTGTCCGGTTTCGTTTGAGGGCAAAGCCGATAAGCCCTGCACCGAATCTAATTTAATGGTATAAAGCCAAGCTTCAGGTCCATTGGCAGTGTAGCGGGGTATTTCAGTGTTTGGCCCTACAGTGCCTAGTAAAACAGCGCTTGCCTGTGTGGCCCCTGCTTGCATACCAGAAGCATAGCTTCTTTGAAATAGAAACAAAACAAGCAAGCCCAAACCCAAGCCCATCCAACATCGTAGACGCTTTTGCGGCAATTTTAACAGCTTATGTTCGTGGTTGGCGGTTCGCTGTCCTTTCGGAGTAATAAAAGTGTTCATAACAATTTGGTTTTGGTTTAAGGATACTTGGTAAAAGTAACTTTATCCTATACTCCAATTTGTTAACGCCATTTCTCTAAATGAAAAATAAATTCAAACCACTGATAATCAATTTAATAATTTTCAAATACCCCTCTAAAATCAACGCAAACGTTATATAATATGACTTAACAAAGATTATAATTGCATTATAAATAGTACGCATACGTTATATTTCGGTTCGATGTTCCCCCAGATTTCTTATAGAACCGGATGACCTTTTCTGCTTTTGCCTGGTAAAACCCTTTTGGGGTTCCACTTAAGCGTTTGGTTGTAGGATTCGGTTGCCGGTTCATCCATTTACCAACACGGGGAAATCTCAATAAAAAGGAAAGCCCCCCGCAGATTAAGCGGCAATACGTCTCGGTGCGGTTATGGGAGCCCTTCTCTCCCCCCACAAAACATTAAGGAAAGCGCCATGTAGGCAATCCAACCCTCAGCCCATCTGCATAAACCCCTACACCATGCCAAACCAATTGCCCGAGTTGGGCAACTCAACCCCTACACAAAAGCCCCAGCCATAAAGATGATGAAGGCGTTTGCCAACCCGGAGCCGATGCCACCAAAGGGTTTGGGTTGGGTTAACCCCTACCCCACTGCTTAGAACCGCACCAACAACTTCAGATTCACCTGGCGGTTGGTGAGGTAGTTGGGAATGGGCCACTGCACCCCGTCGGTATCTTTTACCCAGAAATACGATATGGTGTTTTTGGTTTGCAGGAGGTTAAACACCTCCAGGCTGATCCACGCGCTTTTGATGTAACGCAGAGGATTGCGCGGACCGCGGGGTTTTTCTTCGCTTATGAGCTGCTTGGAAAAGCCTATGTCTACACGGCGGTAGGCATCGATGCGCAAGGTGTCTGCATAGCGGTTGAGGCCGTTGGGGCCATACGGAAACCCGGTACCGTACATAAGGGTCATGTGCATTTTAAAGCTGGGGTAGCGCGGTATGTAATCCTGAAAGAAGAGGCTCACGTTTACCCGCTGGTCGGAGGGGCGGGGAATGTTGCCGGCCTGTATGCGCTGCACCTGTGCCACCGTGTCGGCGCTGAACCCGGGGTAGATTTCCTGCCCGCTTTTGTTGAGGTAACGCAGGTAGCTGTCGCCTTTAATGTTCTCCATGGTTTGCATCAGCGACACACTCAGCCACGACTCTAAGCCTTTGGCGATTTCTCCGTTGAGCTTCATGTCTACGCCGGCAGCGTAGCCGTTTGCGTTGTTTTGCGCGAAGTAGCGCAGGCGCACGTTTTCTATTTTGTAGGGCACCAGATTGTCGAGGTATTTATAATACACCTCGGTTGTAAATTTAAAGGGGCGGCCCCATGCCTGGAACTGGTAATCGCCGCCCAGCACAAAGTGGTAGGAAGTTTGTGCGCGGAGTCCGCGGTTTATGGCGCCATCGAATCCGCGCAGTTCGCGGTAGAAAGGTGCTTGGTTGTAGACCCCGGTAGAAAACCGAAAGAGGATGTCGCGTTTCCAATCGGGCTTTAGGCTGAGCTGGGCGCGAGGGCTGAGGAACACCTGCTTGTTCAAATCCCAAAACTGGCTGCGCACACCGTAGGTAACCGACCATTCTGAGCCGCTGCCGGGGCGGTTGGCATCGTAGCCGGTAACCCATTGGAAGCCGTGCTGCACATAGCCCATAACCCGGTTGGAGTTTAGGCTGATTTGCTCTTTTATAACGTCTTGCAAATTAATTTCCTTATCGCTGTAGGGCAAGGTGTAGCCCGAGCTGTCGATGAGGTTCCACTCGCTGAGGCGATCTGCAATGGATTCGTGCTGGTAGCGCACCCCCCACTTGAGCCGGCCGGCTATGCCTTTGTGCTCTGCAGAAAAGACGCGGGCGTTGAGGTTGTTGCGGCTTCGGTTCAGAAAGGTGCCCACGCCGGTGAGGCGGGTGGTGTCGCCGAAGTTCTGCTTGCCCAAATCCGACTCCACATCGTAGATGAGGTACTGCCCCTGCACGTTGGCCCTCTCTTCTTCTACCGACTGAAAGCCCGATGCAATGAACTTCAGCTTTACGTTTTCGGCGGGCTTGTAGGTGGCGGTAAAAGCGCCCAAACCGGTGAGGAAGGAGTTGCGCTCCTGTCCATCGAAATAAACCGTAAGTTGTTTTACCTGGGTAACCGTTCCAAAGCGGGTGGTGCGGTCTTCGGGGGTGAAGTTGTAGGTGTTGGAGCTGTAGTTGCCGAAGAGGCTGAGGCTCCACTCGGGGGTGAGGTCGGCCTGGAGCAGGGCTTGGGCATCCACAAAATTGGGGCGGTAATCGCCGCGGGTATCGAGGCTGTTGAGGAGGTAGCGGTTCGAGCGCTGGCGCACGCCCACCAGCCAGGAGAAGCGGGCATCGCGCGAGGCTCCTTCGAGGTGCAAAGCCCCGCCCAGCAGAGAGCCGGTGGCGGTGCCTCCAAAGCTGCGGGGGCGGCGGTAGGTGATGTCGAGCACCGACGACATTTTATCGCCGTAGCGGGCCTCGAATCCGCCCGCAGAGAACTGCACGCCGGCCACCAAATCGGGGTTGATGAAGCTGAGTCCCTCCTGCTGCCCCGAGCGCACCAGAAAGGGCCTATACACCTCCACATCGTTTACGTAGATGAGGTTCTCATCGAAGTTGCCGCCGCGCACGTTGTACTGAGAGCTGAGCTCGTTGTTGGAGCTCACCCCGGGCAAGGTCTTCAACAGGGCCTCTATGCCGCCGGCCGTGGGCAACAAGGCCACCAGCTTGGGGTCCAAACGCGACAATCCGTTTCTTCTGCCCTCCTTATCTTCTATGCGCACCACCGCCAACTGGGTGGCCGAGGGAGCCAGCGTGAACGATTCCGACAAGCGCCCCGAAGCGGGCACATCCAGGGTTTTTGCGATGCGTCGGTATCCGAATACGCTGATGGAAACCGGGTTGGCGCCGGGCAAAAGGCGCAGCACCGCTTGCCCGTATCCATTGGTGATGCCCAGCACATTGCCACCCGCATCTAAGACCCGCGCTCCTTCCAACACCTGCCCGTTTACCGAGTCGGTAAGGGAAAGGGTTACGGGAATGCGCTCCTGAGCCGAGGCGCCTGAAAAGAGTAGGGTGATGAAAAAGAAAAGCCAAAAAAGGCGGTGCATGGCCAACAATAGGTCAGCAAGAAACAAAAAACCGCCGTGATTATTGCTTTTTCAGCTTGCCGCTTCGCCAATCGGAGAGAAACTTAGACCAGGCAAAGGGGTTCATGAGGTTGTTCAGCGGGATGGCGCCGCCGCCGTACACACGGGAGTTTTGTTGCTGCAGCATCACCTGTTGGTTCATAGACACGCTGTTTTGGCTGTAGCCATAGAACTCGGGGTTGCGCATGGTGCCTATGTTGCGCTGGGCGCGGGCCAGATCGTCGTTGGGGAGCTCCAGATCGAGAAAAGCCTGCTTGAATTGCTCCTTGGATGGCCAGGGAAAGATCTCGGTGGCGTCGAGCATGATGGTGTCGGGGTTCATCACCTGTATAAGGGAATACTTATTGTCGGCGAGGCTGTCGGGTATCACAAAACGGTTGGGCTTGTAGCCCAGGGCGCTGAACTCCACCACATCGTTTTCCTGGGCCACGAAGGAAAAGAAACCGAAATAATCGCTGATGGTGCCGTGGCGCGTGCCTTTGATCATCACGCTGGCATAGGGCACCGGATAGAGGCTGTCGCCCGACACCACCACGCCCGAAAACTGAACGATTTTGCGTTCGGGAGCCGAGGGGCCCGGTTTGGGTTTGGGTTGGGCCCACGCCACAGAGCAGGCCGCAAAAAGGAGCAGAGCAAGCAGAATTCGGTTCACGTGTCTAAGGTACGGCATCTTTTGCCTGGGAGGTGTTAAGGAAGGCTAATCCGGTGCCTGAAAAGGGCCGTTTCACATTTTGATCTCGGCCCTAAGCTGCAAGGAGGTGCTTATGGAAGGTGCAAAGCCAATGCGCTACCATCCTGTGGCCCAAACGAAGATTAAGATGAATAGGCTAGTATTAGTTTTTGGCAATAATGCTCCAAATCGTATTGCTGAGCAAATTGCTCGGCATATTGACTTTGCTCGGCATACCATAAGGGGTTTTCCGTGTAGTGCTTAATGGCGTGGGCAAATGATTCCGGATTCTGATCCTCCATCATGGCACCGTTCTTACCGTTCTGCACGATGTCGCGGTTTCCTTTTCCATCGAGGCAAACTACGGGCAAACCCGCTGCCATAGCCTCCAACAGAACCAATCCGAAAGGCTCGTAGGTAGCGGCGTGCAGGTATAAAAAAGAACGCTTTAAATACGCCGGTACATCGCCCACATTGCCGTGCATGATCACATGTTGTTGCAAATCCAACTCCTGAATGCGCGATAGTATGGGGTTGAAGTTTGGCCCGTGGCCCAAAACATCGATCTGAAAAGACATACCCAATTGCCTTAGATGGCGGGCAACTTCTATAAGAAATATCTGATTTTTTTTATCCACCAAACTGCCTATGGTGCAGAAGCGGAAAAAATCGGGAATGCTTCTGTCTCGCTCCGGGAAAGCAAAGCGCTTGGTGTTTATGGCGTTGGGCAAAAGGGTAAACCGATGCAAATCGGGAGGCAGCTGGCCGGAAAAATAGTCGAGGGTATCGCGTGAAATGGCAAAAAAACGATTGTGGGATTGGCGATAGAGGCGCAGGGCCTTTTGACGCTCATACCATGTGAGCCACCTCAGTTTTTGGTGCCAACCTCCCCTCCCCTTTCGGTGCATTTGCCACATATTGTCGTGAAAATGAGAGAAGTAACGCACCCCGGGCAAAACCTCTTCCCTAAGGAGCACATCTGCCTCGAAGAGGTGGGTGTGTATTACATCGGGTGCGAAGTTTCGAACAGCTTCCATCAAAGCACGCATACGCTCTTTTTTTGCACCCGATCCATAATAGGAATGAAATAGTAAGGCGCCTTGGTTGCGCAGCTCAAGAAAACCCGGAAACTGATGGATGTTTTTTGGGTGAGGCAAAAAAGAGAACAGCGCCGCCTGGTGTGTACCCCTGCGGTTGATCTCAACAACAATATCGGTAGCCAGGCGCTCTGCACCGCCAAAACCCAATTGAGGAACAACGTGCAATATGCGCATGGATGCAGGGACTTTGTTCGCCAAAGAAGCAAAAAAAATCGCGGGTTACCCCCAGCTAAGGGTAAAGGCCTCGGCGGTATTCGGAACCTCAACGGTGTTGATGTCCATAATCACCACCCGGTCTTTGGGCGGTTTGTGGTATGGATCGAAATCGCTGAGGGGATCTACAAAGGAAATGTGCTCCTGCACAATGTTCAGGGGCTTTCCGTTTAAACGAACGGAATCGGTGTAGTTCTGAAAGCCGTGGAAGAAGATGCGCAAGTGCTTGAAATGCGAGGCATAGCTGCCTTCTGCAGCCTCGAATACCAGACTGCGCTCTTTGTGCTGATGCCGGATTACCCTCCGAAAGAAAGCTCCGTTGGCATAGGAAAAGGTTTCGCCATCGTCTTCATAATACTCGGTTTGGTAGTCTGCACCTTCGTACAAATGAACGCTTAACACATCGTTCGGCTTTTGCTTGAGGTTGGGCACATCGCTTTGCATGAATAAAATACCACCGGCTTTTACATACACCGGCAGGCTCTCTTTGTGCAGCTCCACAACGGTTTGAGTTTGGCCTGCCCAGCGCTGGTCGGTGAAGAGGTCGTACCATTCGCCTTCCGGGAAATAGACTTTCACAAACTCTTTATGGCTCTCGGCCGGAGCCACCATCAGCGATGGACCAAACAGGTACTGGTTTTGAAAAGCAGCCGTGTAGATCTGTTCGTCGTGGGTGTAGTCTATGGCCAGGCTGCGCGCTACGGGCATGCCGGTGAGGCTGGCTTCGTAGAAGGCAGAATAGATGTAGGGCATCAATCTATAACGCAAACGAATGTAATTGCGCGATATGTCTTCCACTTCTTCTCCAAAGGTCCAAGGTTCAGAGTCGCGGCTGTTTACCATGGCGTGGCTTCTGAAGAAGGGCGAGAAGGCGCCAATGGCTATCCAGCGGGCAAAGAGGGCAGCGGAGCATTCTCCGGCGAAGCCGCCGATGTCGTAACCGGCGTTGGCAATGCCGGCCAGACCCATGCTGTTTACCAGGCGAATGCCGGCCATCATGTGCTCGTCTGAGCTGGTGTTGTCGCCGGTCCAAACGGCTCCGTAGCGCTGCACCCCCGAAAAGCCGGCGCGCGTGAGCACGAAGGGGCGTTTGCCGTTGAGCAGTTTTTTACCGCCTTCATAGGTGGCGCGGGCCATTTGCATGCCATACACGTTGCGGGCCTTTTTGTGGGTGGCTCCATCGCCCTCGTAGTGGAATTCTATAAGATCGGGCAAATGTTGTCCCCAGGCTGCCGGCTCGTTCATGTCGTTCCAAAAGCCCTCTATGCCCACATCGGTGAGGACTTTCAGGCTGTCGCCCCACCAGTCGCGTACCTCGGCTTTGGTGAAGTCGGGAAAGGCGCTCCAGCCGGGCCAAACCTGACCCTGATACTCAGCACCATCGGGGTACATCACAAAATAACCCTTGGCTTTGCCCTCGTCGTATGCGGCATAGCCCTCCTCTGTCTTGATGCCCGGGTCGAGAATCACCACCAGGTTGAAACCCAAGTTGCGCAAGGTGTCGGATAGACGGGCGGGATCGGGGAAACGCTCGGGATGCCAAGTGAATACTTTATATGCATCCATGTAATGAATGTCGAGGTAGATGACATCGCAGGGGATGTTCTTTTCACGGAAGGTGCGGGCAGCAGAGATGGGCTCGCTCTCCGGGTAATAGGAATACCGGCACTGCTGGAAACCCAGGCTCCACAGAGGAGGCAATTCCATGGTGCCGGTTAGGTTGGCGTAGGATTTTATAACATCGGCTATGCCCGGACCATGAAACAGGTAATAATCCATCTCCCCATCCACCGCACTGAAATACATAAAGCGGTTGTTGGAAGCCCCGAAGCTAACGGTGGAACGATGGGGATTGTCGAAGAAAATGCCGTAGCAAAGCTTGTCTTTCACGCCCAAATAAAACGGGGTGCTGAGGTAAAGTGGATCGGCATCGGCCGAGTAGCCAAATTTATCGGTGTTCCAGTGGGTGTAGGCTTTTCCGCGGCGGTTGAGGTTTCCGGTTTTCTCGCCCATGCCCAGGTATTTCTCCTCGGGGTGCATCACCTTGTAGGTGGTTACCTCCCGTCCCATCCAGGAAGTGCCAAACGCCGGATCGTCTTCGTTGATAACCTCTCCATTATGGGTTAGACAGCGCACCCGAAAAGGCTTCAACTGCAACTCCACCACCATGTGCTCCAATTGGAGATGCAGGGCATCGGGGTGCTCCACCAAACGAAAGCCCGACTCCACCGGCTCCGCCACTACCGCATAGCTGATCGATGAAGGCTCTTGATCGTGGCGGCAAAAGCGAATGCGCACCACACCGGGTCCATACACCTTCACGCTGATGCGCGCCTGCACGGTTTCTAGGTTCACCCCATGCGGCGTGGAATGCCAATGGGTTACCTCGCCTGTGGGTTCGTTGAAACTGGTTCCGCGTCTTTTGGTGCTGCTCATGGATGGGTGCGTTTGTGCCGGGCAAAAATACATTTCTTCGCCAAAGAGTGTAAAAATGACACCAAGCGTGGAAAAATTCTGGAAAAAGGTCCCGTAATCCTGCTTGATTGCCCGCCCAAACCTTGCAGGCCTTGGGGCCTTTTGCCTATTTTTGGGCCATGCAAGACACCATCCTCATCTTCGACTTTGGCTCTCAATATACACAATTGATTGCCCGCCGAATACGGGAACTGGAGGTGTATTGCGAGATCCACCCCTACTCGGCCCTGGAAACCCTTGGCTCGGGCATCTGGAGCGACCTTTCCCATCTTAAAGGCATCGTGCTTTCGGGCAGTCCTTGTTCGGTAAACGATGAGCACGCCCCATTGCCGGCCTTGCATCACCTACCCGATGTTCCGCTGTTGGGCATCTGCTATGGCGCTCAGCTCATGGCGCGTCAAGCAGGCGGCACGGTATCGGCTTCCGATCACCGCGAGTATGGTGCGGCTGCCCTATCCATTTCCGATGCCAACCATCCGCTGTTCGCCTCCACCTCGCCCAACAGCACCGTGTGGATGAGCCACGGCGACACCATTACCCACCTTCCCGAAGCATATCGTGTAGTGGCTTCAACCTCCAGTGTGCACGTGGCCGCTTTCTCATCGGAAAACAACCGCCGCGTGGGCCTGCAGTTCCACCCCGAGGTTTACCACAGCCAGGAAGGACACACCATGTTGCGCAACTTTGTGTTGAACAGCTGCGGAGCCAACGCCACCTGGACCGCCGGCTCGTGGATCGAGCAAACCATTGAAGACCTCAAGCAGAAAATTGGAGATGACGAAGTGGTGATGGGGCTTTCCGGTGGCGTGGACTCTTCGGTGGCCGCCGTGCTCCTCTCCAAAGCCATAGGCAAACGCCTACATTGCCTTTTTATAGACAATGGGTTGTTGCGCAAGAACGAGTTTGAATCCGTGCTCAACGACTACGAAGGCCTTGGCCTGCAGGTGCGGGGCGTAGATGCAGCGCAGCAATTTTACGATGCACTGGAAGGCGTTTCCGACCCCGAGCGCAAGCGCAAAGCCATAGGCAAAACCTTTGTGGATGTGTTTGAGCACGAAGCTCGCCTGCTGCCCAAAGTGGCTTGGCTGGGTCAGGGCACCATCTATCCCGATGTAATCGAAAGCGTATCGGTGAAAGGTCCGAGCGTTACCATAAAATCGCACCACAACGTAGGCGGCTTACCCGACTACATGAAACTGAAAGTGGTGGAGCCCTTGCGTACCCTTTTTAAGGATGAGGTGCGGCGCGTAGGAAAAGCTCTGGGCATATCTGAGCAGCTCTTGGGGCGGCACCCGTTTCCGGGCCCGGGCTTGGGCATACGGGTACTGGGCGAAGTAACCGCACACAAAATTGCCTTGTTGCGGGAAGCCGATGCCATCTTCATCAACGCCTTGCGGGAGCACGGGCTCTACGACCAAGTGTGGCAAGCCGGAGCCATCTTCCTTCCCGTGCAAAGCGTGGGGGTGATGGGCGACGAACGCACCTACGACCACGTGGTGGCCTTGCGCGCCGTGCGCTCTACAGACGGCATGACCGCCGACTGGTGCCACCTTCCGTATGAATTTCTTGCCCAGGTTTCGAACCGCATCATCAACCAGGTGCGGGGCATAAACCGGGTTGTGTACGACATCAGCAGCAAGCCACCCGCCACCATAGAATGGGAATAACCATCCTGCATACCCGCCCTTTCCTGCCCTTTTGGCATCATAAGCTATTGCTTATATGCCTCGTGGGACTTTTCTCTATTGGTGCACAGGGTCAAACACCACAGCGCCACACCGTAGAAAAAGGCGAAACCCTATACGGCATTGCCCGAAAATACCGCCTCAGCGCGGAGCAGATCACCCAATGGAATCCGGCCTTGAAAGACGGGTTGAAAGCCGGCATGGAGCTCAGCCTAACGCCTCCCCTACCGGCTTCTTACACCGTAGTTCAGGGCGATACCTGGTATGGCATTGCACGAAAGCTGGGCCGAACATCGGAAGAACTGAAAGCCCTCAATCCGGGCCTTTCGGAACTAAAGCCGGGTCAAACGCTACGCCTCAACGGCCCCGCCTTTTCATTAGACAAAGTGCATGAAGCCGCCTCTGCAACCCTTGCCGCAGCAGCACCTGTGGTTCGGCAACCCAAGCCCGAAGGAACCTGCGACCTGGCCGTTGTGCTGCCCTTTTATCTGGATAAAAACAACTTCGCCGTTCCCGAAATTCCGGAAGGCTCTACCGAAGACATTGCGCCCGCTCCAACCGCCGTATCGGCCAAAAGCGAGCCCGCCCTCGAGTTCCTGCTAGGCCTGCAGCTGGCCCTCGACAGCCTCGGCCGCAGCGGCTGGAAAGGCACCGTGCGCGTGCTGGATGCCCCCACCGACTCGGCCGATTTCGCAGCCTGGATTTCCGAAGGCTACACCGACGGAGCACGAGTAGTGGTGGGTCCTTTTCACGCCCAGCACCAGGCCCTACTGGCTGAGCGCTGCCGAAGTAAAGGACAAGCCTATGTGGCGCCCTTTGCGCAACAAGGAAAAATGCTGCTCAACACCAGCGGGGCCGGAAAAATACAAGCCTCTGCCACCACCCAAATGGAAAGCCTGGCCGCCAGCCTCGGCGCCGCCTCCAACAACCGACAGGTGATGATGGTGCACAACAACCTCAAAAAAGAGAAGTCACTTGCCGAAGCTTTCCGCGCCGCTTTCAAAAGCATGGGAAGTAAGGACAGTCTGCGCGAATGGATCTACAAAACCGGAGGGTGGAGCGGATTGAAAAACAAATTGTCTGCAACAAAAAACAACATTTTGGTTGTAACCAGCAACGACCAAGCCTTTGTCTCCGACCTGCTGGCTAAGCTCAGCTCCATGGATCCCATGCCCACCGTTCAGGTGCTGGGCACCGAGGCCTGGCTGAGCTACGACAACCTAGAGGTAGAATTGCTCTGCCAATTGAAGGTGCGCCTGCCATCCAATACGTTTGTGCATTACACCCGGCCCGAGGTAGCCAACATGCTGCGCACCTTTCGCGAAGCCTACCACACCGACCCCAGCCGCGTTGGCTTTGTGGCCTACGATCTGGGGCTGTATGTATTGCCGAGCCTATTGGAGAGCGGTGCAGACGGATGGAAAAAGCTGGATGGTAAAACTGCAATGGGCATACAAAACAGATGGCGTTTTCAGCAGTCCAGTCCGGAAAGCGGATACGAAAACCACGGCACCTGGATTTTGGAATATCGCAACGAAGATCTTATACCCATCGATCCGCAACCATGAGCAACTCCTTGCGCGACACCTTTCAACAGAAGCTTCTCGAGCTTCAGGCCGGCATTTGCAAGGGCTTGGAAGCCTTTGAGCACGAGGCCCGTTTTATAACCGATGCATGGGTTCGGAAAGAAGGCGGAGGCGGAACCAGTAGAGTCTTGGAAGGCGGAGAAACCTTTGGCAAAGGCGGCGTAAACTTCTCTGCCGTTTCGGGTGATCTGCCCGAATTCTTGAAGCGGGAACAGGCCCACAGCCTGGCCGACCAAAGCAGCGCCACCTTCTTTGCCACCGGACTCTCCTTGGTCATACACCCGGTGAGTCCGCGCGTACCCATAGTGCACATGAACATACGCTACTTCGAGACCAACAGCGGAGCCTGGTGGTTTGGGGGCGGCATAGACCTTACGCCCATCTACATTGTGGAAGAAGATGCGCAGGCCTTCCATCGTGGACTGAAAGACGTATGCGATCGGCATGCCGCAGCAGATTACGTGCGTTACTGCAAATGGGCAGAAGACTACTTTACCCTTCCTCATAGAAACGAAACACGGGGCATTGGCGGCATCTTCTTCGACCGATTGCAAGGCGATGCCCAGGCATGTCTCGACTTCACCCTCGATGTAGGAGAAGCCTTTCTGCCCCTCTACACCCCAATCGTATCCAGGCACAGGCAAACCCCATACGGGCAGCGCGAATTGGAATGGCAAGCCTTGCGTAGAGGCCGCTATGTGGAATTCAACCTCGTGAACGACCGGGGCACCCGATTTGGGTTGGAGACCAACGGCAGAACCGAAAGCATCTTAATGAGCCTGCCACCCATTGCGCAATGGCGCTACAACCACCTTCCGGAGCCCGGCACACCGGAAGCCGAAACCCTTTTTCACCTTCAAAACCGCACCGCATGGCTGTGACCCAACCCACCGGCATACCCAACCTAGCCCCGCCCGCCCAACCCGGAACCTTCTTTCTCCTGGCCGGCCCATGCGTGGTGGAGAACGAAGCCATTGTGATGCACATTGCGGAGCATCTAAGAGGCATACAAGACCGACTGGGCATTCCCATTATATTAAAAGCATCGTATAAAAAAGCCAACCGCAGCAAAGCAAGCTCCTTTACCGGCATTGGCGATGAAGAGGCCCTGGACATCCTGCAGCGCGCGGGCCGCGCGGTGGGATTGCCCACCGTTACCGATGTGCACGACCCCGCAGAAGCCTTTATGGCGGCCCGCTTTGTGGATGTGCTTCAGATACCGGCCTTTCTCTGCCGCCAAACCGACCTCTTGCTGGCAGCGGGCAGCACCGGTAAATGCGTGAACATCAAAAAAGGACAGTTCCTCTCGCCGGGTGCCATGACCCACGCCCTGGAGAAAATTCGGAGCACCGGAAATGCGCACGTCATGTGCACCGAGCGGGGCACCACCTTTGGCTATCAAGATTTGGTTGTGGACTTTAGGGGCATACCGGAAATGCAGGCCTTTGGTGCGCCGGTGGTGTTGGACGTGACCCACAGCCTGCAAGAACCCAACCAGCCCCACGGCGTTACCGGGGGCAAGCCTCACCTCATACCCACCTTGGCTATGGCCGGCATAGGTGCAGGCGTAGACGGGCTCTTCATCGAAACCCATCCCAACCCAGCGGAAGCCCTTTCCGACGGAGCCAACATGCTGGCCCTGCACCTTCTTGAACCCCTCATGGAGCGCTGCCTCCGCCTATCGCAAGCCCGCCATGCGTAACCTCATCCTACTCCTCCCCTTTGCCCTTATTTCGGCATCCCTGCACGCCCAGCAAACCGATCGCTTCAAGCTTCCTTTTGGAGGTGTGTTAGACGAGCAAGGCTTTCAGGTGCGCCAAACATCAGACAAAGGTTATTGGCTTTTGGGTTCCACATCCAGCATAGGCCAGGGCAGCTCCGACCTTTATTGGGTGCGCACCGATTCAACCGGATTGAAAACATTCGACAAAGCCATTGGCGGTGCAAACGCCGACCAGGGTTATGGCTTCACCTTTGCAGGCCAAGGTCGGCTTGCCTTTGTGGGAACCACCGCCAGCTTTGGCGATGACTTCGATGCCTGGGTGGGCATGTGCAACGCTCAAGGCGACACCCTCTGGACGCGGCATCTGGGCGGCACAGGCTGGGGACGGTTCAATTCCATTGCCTACCTAAGCGATGGACACCTGGTGGCGGTTGGTCAACAATACGACACCCTCTCCGGCGCCAACCGCGGGTTCATGGCCAAGCTCGATACACTGGGCAACATTGTCTGGGAGCTGTCCACAGGCAGTGCGCCGGGGCGTGAGTACCACAGCGTGTATCCGTGTGCGGGCGGAGGATTTTTGGTGTGCGGGCAACAAACCCAGAGCGGAACCAACGGAGACGCCGTGTTTGCCCGTTACACTTCCGGAGGAAGCCTCACCTGGCAAAAGCTCTACAGCATAACCGGCGAAGATGCCCTAACCGACATCATTGAAACCTGGGATCAGCAGTACATTATGATATCCGGCTACACCGAATCGCGCGGAGCGGGTGGAAAAGATTTTTGGCTTCTGCGCTGCACCCCTGCCGGAGACACCCTTTGGACCGCCACCACCGGCGGCCCAGACAACGAGCAGGCCTTTGGGCTGTGCGAAGCTCCCGACGGGCGCTACGCCCTCATTGGTCTTACCGCAGGTCCGGGATACCACCAGGCCCTGTTCTCTAAATTGGATTTCAACGGAATGGTGGTGAACCAAACCACCTACAACGCCCCTCCTGCATCGGTGGACGTTTCTCTATACAACGTAGACATGCACTCCATTAAATGGTGCGCAGATTCGGGGTTTGTTATGGCGGGTACCTTGTTTCGAAACGCTACCCAACACAGCGATGCCTATCTTATAAAATCCAATGCCGTTGGAGGCACGCTAACGGCTCTTCCGGTGCACCAAGCCGCACTTCAGGAACTTGCCATACTGGAGAACCC
>JBEIVB010000221.1:0-2183 GCA_040374085.1 Flavobacteriales bacterium
AATTACCTCCATCAATGGGTTGTTTTACGTTTCCTGCGGGTTTGGCATTGTGGTGCTCGATCCGGTGCGCAAAGAGATCAAAGATACCTACACCCTCTCCACCGGTGGCACCTTGGCCTCGGTGCAGCAGGTGCAACGCAGCGGCGATACGCTCTATGCTGCTACTTCTTTGGGCTTATATAAATCCTATGCCAACGATGCGTTTCTGAGCGATCCGTCTCGTTGGGTGAGAGAAGCCTATTGGGCCGGAAAGCCCTTGTTCCGTCTGGCTTTTTTTCAGGGCCGCCTGTTCACGTACACCAACACCAACGCCGGGTTGGGACAACTCTTCAGCCGCAGCCTCGACAGCACCTCCTGGCGCCCTTTTGCCACCGACCTCACCTACCGCATTTTCAGCATTGCCGCTGCTGCTCAAGAGCTGCTGGTGGCTTACGATGGCGTTACCATCGGCTACAGCTTAAACCAGCAAAAGCTGCACATTTTCAACGGCTATTTCGATGGGTCGGATCCACGTGATGTTACAACCGATGCCCAGGGATTGTATTGGATAGCCGATAACAACAATGCGTTGGTTATGACCGATGGGGTGCCGGCAAATTTCTTTAGGTTCAAGCCTCAAGGGCCGGCAAACAACAACGCCGTTGACCTTCGCTACCGCAACAAAACCATCTGGGTGGCACCGGGCGGGGCAGTTGGTCTACGCCAGGGCTATGTGATTGGCTCCATCTCTCGCTTTGAAGGCGGCGAGTGGAAGGTGCTATCGGGCGGCTCCATCTACGGCAAAACCGGAGCCTTTGATTTGATGGCGGTATGCCCCGACCGCAACGACTCGCGCTATGCATGGGTGGGCGCTTACAGCGTTGGTGTTTTAAAAGTTTCCACCGATTCGGTCGAGGCCTTCTTCAAGCCCCGCAATTCCTCGCTCGACAGCATTGCCGGCACCAATCAGGTGTTGGTTCAAGGCTTAGATATTGATGAGAACGGCACCCTCTGGGTTTCCAATGCAGGGGTTGAAAAGCCTTTGTCTGCAAGGTCAGCAGATGGCACTTGGCATTCCTTCGCATTCCCCAATCAAAGCTTGCCCAACGTGCAAAAGCTGTTGGCTTCTACGCAGGGGTACCAATGGTTGCTGAGCGAAAAAACCGGAGCCTTTGTTTTTAATAACGGAGGCACAATGGATAACTCCAACGACGATCAGGTGCGATTGGTGGGGTTTGCCTTTGGCAAGGGTGGATTGCCCGGGTCCGATGTTTTCTCCATAGCCGAAGACCAAAGCGGATCCATTTGGTTGGGCACAGACAAAGGGGTAGCGGTGGTGTACAGCCAGTATGCCCTGTTTGAGCCCAATCCTCCCGATGCCGTTCCCATTAAAATCGATCAGGGTGGATACATCCAATATCTGCTCGAGTCGGAAACGGTTACGGCCATTGCAGTAGACGATGCCAATCGCAAGTGGTTGGGTACCCAAAATAGTGGAGTTTACCTTATGAACCCCGACGGAACCCGGCAGCTCGAGCATTTTACCGTTGATAACTCCCCTCTTATATCCAACAGCATCACGTCCATCGCCATTCAGCGCGAAACAGGTGAGGTGTTTTTTGGTACCTCCAGCGGCATCATGTCCTACAAGGCAGAGGCCACCCAAGGGTTTGAAACCGAGTGCGAAGATGTTTTGGTTTATCCCAATCCGGTCCGAGAATCCTATCAGGGTCCCATCGCCATCCGCGGTTTGGTGAAGGATGCCGATGTAAAAATCACCGATGCTTCAGGCAGTTTGGTGTATCAAACAAAAGCATTGGGTGGACAGGCCATTTGGGATGGACGCAATGTAAAAGGTCAAAACCTTCAGTCTGGGGTGTATTTTGTGTTTGCCTCCAACCCCGATGGCAGCCAGGGCTGCAGCACCAAGCTGGTTATGTTTCGCTGATGATGCTGGGAGAGGGACGGGCGTTGGTGGTGCAAACGAGGCCGTTTCGTGAGCGGGGCAGATGGGTGCGGTGTTATACCGAGCATCACGGTATGATCAACGGCATTGTTTCTACCGTGCGGGGTAAGTCTGGCGGCGGCGCTGCGCTTTGGGAGCCTCTGCAAGGGCTGTCTCTTTCCTGGAAACCGGGTAAAAACAACGGACTGGCCACGTTTGTGCAGGCAGAGCCCCTATGGCTTTTTCCCTCCGGACCCGA
>JBEIVB010000144.1:0-5013 GCA_040374085.1 Flavobacteriales bacterium
ATCACTCAATCACAAAAGTCCAATTGATTACTCGACAGAAAAACAAAAACAAAATCATACCTTCATTTCCAATTTATAAACAGTTCGGAAAACGGGGTACTTACATTTGCATGCCAAAGAGCACAAAAGCAAATCGTCAAGTAGAAATCGATCGATAACCTATAAAAGCAATTTAATTCACTCATTGATTATAAATTAATTCGAAAGAAAGGTCCCACATTACGAAAATATTGCTTTGCCTCAAACTGCTGAAGCATATCAATGCCCATGCCAAATTGAAATTTGTTTTTGTAACTCGCTCCCACTCTGATAATCTGGGAGGATTCGAGGAAATCAAATGAAAAAATCAATTGAGAGGCAACCCCCCAATCGTTACCAATTTTCGGATTATATGCAAGAAGACCTAATGCACTCGGGGTGCCTTGTCCATCTGAAAATCCTATTGTTGGATACATTTGAATGAAAAAATCACCCGTATTGTTCGCATAAGAAAGACTTAATCCAAGAGTTGGAACAAACGACTTGCCGTAGAAACCGCCACCTGCAGATACCCCAATCCATGATCGGATTTGATAGGTAAGCTGCCCCTCGATGGAAACTGAATTCTGCTTTCCATCCTCATAACCAGTTGTAAAACGATTTAGGTTAAAAAAATTGCATTTGCCTAAGCTGTCGAGATCTCGGTCTATGTAATTTATGTAATGAACCATTTTATTTCCTGCAAGAAACTCGCATGCGATTTGAGCCCGAGAACCTATGGCAATGCATAAAAAACAAACCATCATCCAAAAACCCCTCATAACTATTATGAATTATAAATGGAAACGTTTGGGGTTTGGGGAACTGCTTGGCAAGTAAGAAAATATCCCTGCTTTATTTCTTCCTCGGTCAGTACTTGATTATTCAGCATCAAGACCTTACCCTCGGAACATTTCATTCTGCACATTCCACAGAGCCCCGATTGACATGAATATGGAAGTGGAACGTTACTCGATATGCCGCTTTTTAAAATTGTACTGCCCTCCTGTACTTCAAATTGAAAATCTTGATCCAATATGCGCGCAGAAACCCTTGCATTCTGACCTGCATCCTTCAGGTTACTGGAATTGATAAGGAAAAGTTCTGCATGAATTTTATCTTGAGGTATACCCAAATAACCAAGATATTTTATTATTGAATTGGTCATTAATTCGGGGCCGCATAAGTAAAATTCTATGGGGACCTTACCCAAACGATTTATAAACTCTTCAACAGCAGACCTTGTAATATGGCCTTGCGCTGCTTTCAAATATTCAACTTCCCTGCTCAAAAAATGCTTTACCTCTAATTGGGCGGGGTACTCTTTTTCTAAAAAATGCAATTCATCTTTGAAGATGGTACTATCACTGGTTTTGTTTGCGTATAGCAATGAAATTTTACTTTGGGGTTCAAACTTTAAAAGCGTTCCTATCATACTGAAAATAGGTGTGATGCCGCTACCACCAGCTATCATTACATAATGTTTCCGATTCGATGGTTCTGGAGTAAGGCAGAACTGACCAGAAGGCGGGCTGACTTCTAAAAAATCACCAACTTTTAGATTTTCAGCTAAGTAATTGGTTACGATTCCGTTTCTGATTCTCTTTAGTGTTATAGTCAAAGAATTACCTGTATTTGGAACAGAGGAAATAGAAAAAGTCCGAAACAATATTTGACCCTCTATATGGACCTTGATGGTTATGTGTTGCCCTGCCGAAAAATCAATGAAAACAGATGGTACATTTGAAAATTGGATGGTAAAAGCATCATTTGCTTCTGGTTTAACATCAGCAACAGCAAGCGTGTAGAAACCGTCCTTTGATTTTTTGATGCGTTTACGCTCAAATATTTGCTCGTGACGGATTTCATAGTCACGAAATTCTGTGCCCATCCATTTGTCCCACCAAGTAAAATATAAACCATAATTTCCATTGAACAGCTGATGGTGCATGTTATGGTGTGTTGATGCTGTTTTGAATTTGAAAAATGGAAGTTTGATCCAACCTTTGGGGTATATCTCATACCCAAGATGAGCTAATACATTGTTAAACATAGAGAAGATTTGCCATGCTATCATTACCCCAAAATTCAGGGGTAATACGAAAGGCAAAACAAAATGCATCAAGTTTTCTACGACCGCTTCGGATGGGTGAAATGCAAAAGCGGTTAGAGGGGAAGGGTCCGTGCTTTCGTGGTGAACTCTGTGAAAAAACTTATACAGACGTGGTTGATGCATGGCCCTGTGACTCCAATAGAAAAACATATCATCCATAAAGAGTACAACAAAAAAACTAAGTCCTAACCACCAAAAGCCGTATTCATTCGTGTTGAGATATATTTTAGTATAGCCCTTACCTTCTAAATAAAGAAAAACAGCATCCATAATGGCAAAAACGAGAAAGGTAGTTGCTGAATATGCCAGGTCGTGCTTAAAATGGTGAAGGTTGGCTCTTTGCGTTTCCTGAATCCTTAATTTCTTAAGATACTTTTTGCCGACGATCCAAAAGAGGATAAAAAAGGGAAATGCAAAACCTGCATACCAGATTAGATTCTCGCCAAACATAGCGTAGACGTTCTCAAAAAAAGTTCCGCTGTTCATAAACCGTGGTTCAAACTTTGTGGTTAATTACACCGCAAAATTGACCATTCTCATGATCAAAGCTTTTGATGCACAACAAAAAGTGATTTGATGTACATCAAGAAATCCTCAGAGCTTGCCGGACCGGATTCTACTCAAAGTTTCCTGTGTGATGTTTAGGTAAGACGCTATATTTCCTAAACTCACACGATTCGTGATATCTGGATAAAGCTTTAGCAATTTTTGGTAACGCTGCTTTGCATCAAGAAATTGCAATTCAGAAACTCTATCTTCTATTTGCGATACATAATGCAACTCCACCAGTTTAATGTACCAAAGGGAAAATGCATGATGCTTTTGAAGCAACATTTGTAATGAAT
Source organism: Flavobacteriales bacterium (assembly GCA_040374085.1). Lineage (GTDB taxonomy): Bacteria > Bacteroidota > Bacteroidia > UBA4408 > UBA4408 > JBEIVB01. The sequence continues at coordinate 2,977 of JBEIVB010000144.1, forward strand.
TGTATTCAATTGCATACACCTCACTATCTTCAATCAGCTGAATGCTTTCTACAGCCGGCTCCTGTCTTACAAAACTGGTTGTTTCGGTAATAATTTGGCTATCCAGACTAATCCAGGTGTTGATTTCCTTATTTAGATCATTGGTGTAAAAGGACCGTGCTGCACCTCTCGTCATAAACCAAAGGTATCGACAAGTTTTACCCGGTTTAAGCAAGAAATAGTTTTTGGGTAATTCTAGATGTTGAAAAGATGCCAAAACCTCTTCTAATACATGTGTCGGTAATAAAAAAATAGACTGTATAATCTCTTCTATCTTTGGTTTCATAGGAAAAACTAATGTTATATTTAATTAGTTAAAAAAATGGCATTTGAGGACATTGTTATCCGCATAAAGAATTGAAATCTGCCGTTTTAAATTGTTGTATGTTTCCAAACCGGATTTCTAATGCAATGTTGTTTGAGCCTCTTTTACCCGGGCATCTTATTCATACCCGTGTTTATCAAAGGTCCTTGCTGCAAAACATAAGGCACATGCATCCAAATATTGTTTCCCTTCTGCAACGAAAACACATGCTTGGAAAATCTGCTGCCGAGAGTGACATTCTGCATATTATGAGAAAAACGGGAAGTCGGCACCCGATTCGCTCACGCGTATGCCTCTTTCCTGTTGGCTGACCTTGGCCCATTGCACGGTTGGATCGTGCTCAAACACAAGGTGAATGTTTTCGGCTGCACAGCGGTTGAGAATGCGTTGCTTTTCCTCGAGGGTAATCAGTGGCCGGGTATCATAACCCATTACATATGCAACCGGAATATGAGCCGCAGAGGGAATGAGGTCGGCGGCGAACAAGAACTTACCTGCACCTGTCTCCAAATAGGGAAGCAGCATGCCTTCGGTGTGGCCGTTTACCGCCCAAACCGAAAGACCCGGCAAAAGAGATTCTCCATCTTCGAGGAACTTCAATTGTCCGGCCTCTTCAATGGGCAAAATGTTCTCGGCTAGGAAGGAGGCCTTCTCGCGGGCATTGGGTTTCACAGCCCATTGCCAGTGCCGGGCGTTGCTCCAATAAACGGCGTTCTTAAACACGGGTTCAAAGCGGTCGATGTGCCCCGGGGTGCGCCTTATGGCCCCGCCGCAATGGTCGAAATGCAAATGCGTGAGCAGCACATCGGTTACATCATCGGGAGAAAAGCCCAAGGCCGACAAAGAGCCCAGCAGGCTGCCTGAGCCGTGCAAATCATAAAAGCTGAAAAACTTCTCCGACTGCTTATCGCCAATGCCGGTATCGATGAGCACCAAACGGTTACCCGTTTCTACCAGCAGGCAGCGCATGGCCCAAGTGCACATGTTGTTGGCATCGGCCGGGTTCAGCTTGTTCCAAATGGTTTTGGGCACCACGCCAAACATGGCACCTCCATCGAGCTTAAACAAGCCGGTATCGAGCGTGTGTATTTTCATAACAATTTACCTATTCCGGTGTAATTGAACGGGGTGATGTTTTTCAGTTCGAGTTTTACTTCCTCGGGAACGTCTAATCCATCGATAAACCGCTGAAAATCGGCTTGTTCCAACTTCCCTTTTCCGCGGGTAAGCTCCTTCAGCGCCTCGTATGGCTGAGGATATCCCAATGCACGCAAACGGGTTTGAATGCCTTCTGCCACCACTACCCATTGTTCGGCCAAATCGCGGTGAATGGCGACTTCGTTGAGCACCAGCTTATCGAGTCCCCGCATAATGGAGCGAAAGCTGATCCAGGCATGTGCCAGCGGCATCCCCAGGTTGCGGAGCACGGTAGAATCGGTGAGGTCGCGCTGGAGGCGGCTGATGGGAAGTTTGTCCGAAAGAAAGTTCAGGAGGGCGTTGGCCAATCCAAGATTGCCCTCTGCATTTTCAAAATCTATAGGATTAACCTTATGGGGCATAGCCGAGGAGCCCACCTCACCTGCCTTGGTTTTCTGCAAGAAGTACTCCATGGAGATGTATTGCCACACATCTCTGCACAAGTCGAGGAGAATGGTGTTTACGCGGCGATGCGC
>JBEIVB010000061.1:0-15037 GCA_040374085.1 Flavobacteriales bacterium
CTCAGGCTGGGGCGTTTGATCCATTGCTGTATCCGGTCCAAACGCTTTATCAGGAGTACTTCAGCGGTGGAATGCAATCCTTGTTATTCCAAACCTTGCGCGAATCGAAGGCGCTTGCCTATGGAGTATCTGCACAGACTCTGTTGCCGGTTCAATCGGGGAAGCAATGTTGGAACCTTGCCTACATTGGCACGCAGGCCGATAAGCTGCCTGAAGCCTTAGCGGGCATGCGCAGCTTGTTGGATACTTTGGTAGAGGTGCCGGCCCTATTTGATAATGCCAAGGCTGCCCTTGAGTTGAAACTGAGAACAGAGCGGGTAAAACCCTCCAACGTTAACCAACAATGGTATAACTTACGTAGATTGGGCTTAAACGCCGATCCCAAAAAGATGATCTTTGATGCCTTGCCCAAACTTACCTTCTCCGATCTTGTGGCCTTTCAAAAACGGCGCATTGCCGGAAAACCCCTACGCATTGGCGTGTTGGGACCGGTTAAGGACATCCATTCATCCAAAGCTTTTTCCTCCTCAGGCACTCCTCAAAATCTCGATCTAAAAAACCTCTACGGGTATTGAGGTTCATACAAACAAAACAGCATAATTTTGATTCCCTCATGAAGAAAATCCAGGTATCCAATCCCATTGTGGAAATGGATGGTGATGAAATGACCCGTGTGATTTGGTCGTACATCAAAGAAAAATTCATTTTGCCTTATCTCGAATTACCCATTCGCTATTTCGATTTGGGCTTGGAGAATCGCGACGCAACTTCTGATGAGGTTACCACGGCAGCCGCTCAGGCCATTCTGGAGCATAAAGTTGGCATCAAGTGTGCCACCATCACGCCCGACCAGGCACGTGTGAAAGAGTTTGGCTTGAAGCAGATGTGGAAATCGCCCAACGGAACCATTCGGAACATTTTGGATGGCACCGTTTTTCGCGAACCCATTGTTATAAAAAACATTCCCCGCTTGGTTCCCAACTGGACCGCTCCGATTTGCATCGGCCGCCATGCTTTCGGCGATCAATACCGGGCAACCGACATCACAACAAAGGGCAAAGGAACCCTTACCCTCACCTTTACTCCCGATGATGGCTCTCCTGCTCAAACCGCTGAGGTGTATCATTTTAACGGCGATGGGGTTGCCCTCGCCATGTTCAACACCGATGCTTCGATTAGAGGCTTTGCGCGTGCGTGCTTCAACCAGGCCTTGCTGAAAAAATGGCCTTTGTATCTGTCCACCAAGAACACCATCCTAAAAAAATACGATGGACGTTTTAAGGACATCTTTCAAGAAATCTACGAGCAGGAGTTCAAGTCAAGGATGGATGCGGTCGGCCTAACCTACGAGCATCGTTTGATCGACGACATGGTAGCTTCCGCGCTCAAGTGGAGCGGCAATTTTGTGTGGGCGTGTAAGAATTACGACGGTGATGTGCAGTCTGACACCGTTGCTCAGGGTTTTGGTTCCTTGGGCCTTATGACTTCTACCCTCATTACCCCCGATGGTTCCATTATGGAAGCTGAGGCAGCACACGGCACGGTAACCCGTCATTACCGTTTGCACCAGCAGGGTAAGCCCACCTCTACCAACCCAATAGCCTCTATTTTTGCCTGGACACAAGGCTTAGCCTTCCGTGGCAAGCTCGATCAAAATGCGGAGTTGATTTCGTTTTGCGAAACGCTGGAGCAGGTTTGCATTGAAACCGTTGAAGCCGGTTTTATGACCAAAGATCTGGCGGTATGCATATACGGAGAACGCGTTACACCCGAGCATTACCTCACAACGGAAGGTTTTCTTGAAAGCCTCGACCGTAGGTTGAGGGAGCGCCTTGGATAATTTTTTGGAGAGGAAGGCGTTGAATGGTGGATAGAGATAATGGATTATCTTTACCAAGAGTATAAACCATCATGTTAACCCCCCCTCGCATGAAAAAAATCCTTTTTGCTGCACTGTGCCTAAGCTTGGCATGGTCAGGATGTAAAAAAAACGAGCCAACTCCTGCTGAATCTACTGAGAACGGCAAAGCCTCAGAGGACAACCAGGGCGTGCAAAACCACGCCGATGCAGCCATAACCGATGCCAACAACTTGGTAAGTGCCAATGGAAACTTATCCGGTCGTTTGTCTGAAGCCGCCCCGAATGCTGTGGATACAAACATTTGCGGTGCAGCCAAAGATTACAGCCAGATAGGTCAGGGAATCCTAACCGTGAGTTACGATGGTGTTACCGTATGCAACAACCGCAAGCGTGGGGGCACCATTAAAATAACCTTATTGAACTATACAACCGGTTCCCGCTGGATTCAGGCCAATGCCAAGCTTAAGGTTGATTTTATCAATTATAAGGTAACCCGTGCCAGCGATGGCAAGAGCATCAAACTCAACGGAAACCTAATCATCACCAATCAAAGTGGGGGCAACTTCATCACCTTGTTTTTAGGAAGCACACCCAATCTGGTGCATACCGTGGAGGGAAGTTCCATGCAAGTTGCGTTTGACGACTCGTTGAATGGCACTTGGAACATCAACCGCAGGTACTCTTATACTTGGAACAGCAACGTGGCCACCTGCACGGGCGAAGGCATTGGCACCAACAATGGCGTTTCCAATCTCGAGAATTGGGGAACCACACGAAACGGATTTCCATTTACCTCTCAGGTTACCACTCCGGTGGTTTGGAACACCACTTGCGGAGCATGGGCACCGGTACAAGGCAAAGTCATCATTCGTGTGCAGAACCCGGGCAATGCACAAATAACCACAACATTTGGGGTGAACATTACCGGCCAGCCCGTTCCCATCACACCCAATGCTTGCCCCTACGGCATGAAAATCGAGTGGGTTTGGGGAGGCAGCAACGGAAACAGGATATTGGGCTACCTATAATGCTGCAAATGCACGGCATGAAACTCCGGAGATTGTTCTTCGGAGTTTTTTTTGTGATGGATGGTCCTGCTGCATGATGCGTTTTTCTTTTTTAATTCTTGCGCTGAGGGCGAAGTTTTTATTGCTTTGTGACGTTACAGATTTCCAATTTAAATGAAACCAAGAGTTCTCGTAAGCATTCTCTCATTCGTTTGCGCCCTTGTGGTGAGCGGCCTTTCGTTCTTATTGGATAGGGATGCAATGCACGTGCTGGTAATTTTTTCCAGTGCATTTTTGGTGTCTTTTTTTCTCTTTTATGTTGCCATTGAGCGCTACATCTACAATAAGATAAAGTTGGTTTACAAACTCATCAGCGACTTAAAAATGGACAAGGATTTAAAAGAGGTAATTGGTGATTACCTTTCCGATGATCCCATTCGCGATGTTGAGGAGCAAGTGAAAGATTGGGCTAGGGTGAAGAAAACTGAGATTGATCGATTGCGATCGGTGGAGCATTACCGAAAGGAATTTCTGGCCAACATTTCTCATGAATTTAAAACTCCACTTTTCAGCATTCAGGGCTATGTGCAGAGTTTGCTCGACGATGATTTGCAAGATGTGGAAATGGTTCGGGGCTTTCTAACCAAGACAAACCGCAACATAGAACGCTTGGTGGTGCTGGTTCAGGATCTGGATGAGATTTCCAAATTGGAGTCGGGACAGGTGAAGCTGAATGTTGCACCCTTTGACTTTGGTTCTTTGGTGAACGAAGTTCAAGAGTCTTTTGAGGAGAAAGCGCGCTCCAAGGGAGTTCGTTTCCGGTTTGTACGTGAGCCGGGGTTTAAGCCCAAGGTATTGGCCGATAGGGAGAAAATACGGCAGGTGGTAACCAACCTCATCGATAACTCCTTGAAATACGGAAACGAAGGGGGTTGGACAGAGGTTCGTTGCTTTGAGATGGGGGATAAGGTCTTGGTGGAGGTTTCGGACAATGGCATCGGCATCGATGAGCAAAATCTGCCTAGGGTATTTGAGCGTTTTTTCCGGACCGACGCATCCCGGGCTCGTTCTGTGGGCGGCAGCGGTTTGGGCTTGGCCATTGTAAAGCACATTGTGGAGGCCCACGGGCAAACCATTCATGTGCGCAGCACGCTTGGCGTGGGCACCACCTTTGCCTTTACCCTCGACCGCTACATGAGATGATTCCTTGTTAACACTGCCTTAATATTGCATGCGTAGCTTTGAAAAAAATACTCGGGCATGTCCCTAAACTCCATCTTTCAATTTTTTGTTCCAAAGGATAAAAAATTCTTTCCCCTTTTTGAAGAAGCCGCTGCCAACATGGTTAAAATGGCCAGGTTGTTGGTTGAGGCCATTGATACAGATGACCCCGATCGTCGGAAGCATTTTATTCATGAGATTGATAGTTTAGAGCATGTGGGGGATCACATCTCGCACCGCATCTTTATTGAACTCGGCAAAAACTTCATAACCCCCTTTGATCGGGAGGATATTCATGCGCTTGCTTCCGCCATAGACGATGTGGCTGATTACATTCATGGATCTGCTAACCGGATTATGATGTATCGCATTCAAACCATTTCCGACCCGGTAAGGGAGCTGGCGATTCTAACACTTGAGGCCACTTTGGAGTTAGAAAAGGCCATTATGGAATTGCGCAACATCAAAAACATCCGCACCATTACCGATGCTTTTGTGCGCATCAACAGCATTGAAAATAAGGCCGATTATGTTTTTGATAAAGCCATTGCCGATTTGTTCGATTTCGAAAAGGATGCCCTAGAGGTAATCAAACAGAAAGAGATCCTTTCTGCCCTGGAAACCGCAACAGACAAGGCAGAGGATGCAGCCAACGTGCTGGAATCCATCATCATTAAGTACGTATAAATCTTAGAAGGGCCTATGTACCTGTTGGTTACCGTGGTGGTATTGGCTTTGGTGTTTGATTACATCAACGGTTTTCACGATGCCGCCAATTCCATTGCAACCGTTGTATCTACAAAAGTTCTAACGCCCACGCAGGCCGTTTTGTGGGCGGCATTTTTCAATTTTGTGGCCTTCTTTCTTTTCAAAGACCACGGGGTTGCCAACACCATTGCAAAAACCGTAAAGGCAGAATTCATCACCTTGGAGGTGATCTTGGCAGGTTTGCTTTCTGCCATCTCCTGGAACCTTCTTACGTGGTGGTTGGGTATACCCTCCAGTTCTTCCCACACCCTCATCGGTGGGTTTGCGGGTGCAGCTATCGCTCATGCCGGATTTCATGTAATTGATGCAGGACGCATCACAAAAATTTTCAGCTTCATTTTCTTGGCTCCCATCATTGGCATGTTTGCCTCTTACCTCATCACGCTGCTCATCATCAATCTATGCCGAAAAGCTCATCCCGGCAAGGCTGATGCATGGTTTAAACGTTTGCAATTGCTTTCCTCTGCCGCATTCAGTTTGGGTCATGGCGGGAACGATGCACAAAAGGTAATGGGAATTATTGCCGCTGCCCTGGTAGTGAACGGCAACATCAAGGGTTTGGATGAAATGCCCAATTGGGTTCCAATAGGTTGCTACACAGCCATTGCGATTGGCACCATGAGCGGGGGCTGGAAAATTGTGAAAACCATGGGAAGCCGCATCACGAAGGTTACGCCGCTCGAAGGCGTTAGCGCGGAAACGGCCGGTGCCCTGACCCTTTTTTTAACAGAACATTATAAAATACCGGTTTCCACCACCCACACCATTACAGGCTCCATCATAGGTGTTGGACTTACCAAACGCGTTTCAGCGGTGCGCTGGGGCGTTACCGTCAACCTCGTATGGGCTTGGGTTCTTACGATTCCCATTTCCGCTCTAGTAGCCATGGGTTTTTACTGGATCATCACGTTGTTTTAATAAAAAAAAAGCTACCCGTTTTGGATAGCTTTTTCTAGAAGGAAGGCTGTTCAGGATTTAGAACTGTCCCCTGTACACAATGGCACGCTCCAGTTTCTTCAGCGCCGTAATGTAGGCACCAATTCGCATGTTGGTTTTGAATTTCTGAGAGCTGAACCACACATTTTCAAAGGCTTTGGTCATAGAGGCATCGTGCTTCGCATTTACCTCTTCCTCTGTCCAATAGTGTCCGTATTTGTTTTGAACCCATTCGAAATAGGATACGGTTACCCCTCCACCATTTGCTAGGATGTCGGGTACAACCACGATTCCTTTTTCTTCCAATATAGGGTCTGCGCCGGATTCGGTTGGGCCATTTGCTCCTTCAACAATCAATTTTGCTTTGATGTTGTGGGCGTTTTGGGTGGTAATTACACCTTGGATCGCAGCCGGAACAAGAACATCCACAGGAAGGGTAAGCAACTCTTCGTTGGTGATGTTTGTGCCGCCAGGGTAACCGGCAAGCGTGTTGTTGTTGCCGCGAACGTAGGTTAGGGCATGATCGATGTCGATGCCGTTTGGATTGTGAATTGCGCAGGTGTGGTCGGAAATGGCCACAACCAGAATGCCTTGCTTGCTCAGCAAATGAGCTGCATTGGATCCTACGTTGCCGAAGCCTTGCACAGCGGCAGTAGCTTTTTTCCGGTCGATGCCGATTTTTTTCATGGCAACAAGGGTGGAAATCATTACACCACGACCGGTTGCAGCCTCACGGCCCAAGGAACCACCCAAGGTGATGGGTTTGCCGGTAACCACTCCAGGCGAGTCCTCACCGGTAATGCGGTTGAACTGGTCGAGCAACCATGCCATTTCCCGCTTGCCTGTTCCCATGTCGGGGGCAGGAATGTCTTTGTTTACGCCAAATACATCTTTCATGGAGCTGGTGTATGCCCGGGTAAGGCGCTCCAACTCACCTGGAGAAAGTTTACGAGGATCGCACTTGATTCCGCCTTTGGCCCCACCATAGGGAAGGTTTGCAATGGCACACTTAAAGGTCATCCACGCAGCCAAGGCCTTTACCTCATCAAGGTCAACGTCCATGGCAAAACGAATGCCGCCTTTGGAAGGCCCCAGGTGTGTGGAATGCACGCAGCGGTATCCCTCAAAAACCCTGGTGGTGCCGTCGTCCATGGCCACCGGAAGGCTTACCATGACAATCTTTTGTGGGGCACGCAGAACCTGAGATACTTGCTGGGTTAGGTTGAGTTTTTCAACGGCAATGTCGAGGCGCGCCATTACCTCTTCAAACATGCTGTGTGGTTTGGTTGTTTGTGGAGATTGGGTATTCTCCGGAGTGGTTTTTTGTGCCATTCTTTAATGGAAGTGAGGGCTTTGGGCCTAGTGTTACGTGAGTTATGTGATTGCTTTCTTTTTGTTGGCGGGGCGAAATTAGGAAAAAGGCATTTCCTAATTCGCTTCTTATGCGAGTTGATGCAGTACGTACAAAAATGGAGTGGTGTACCATAGGCTATCAAAGCGGTCGAGAATGCCTCCGTGCCCGGGCAAGAGGGTGCCACTGTCTTTAACACCCAACTCGCGTTTTAGTTGCGATTCTACCAAATCTCCTACCGTACCGCCCACACCGGCAAGCATGCCCAGACAGGCAGCAAAGCCCGGTGCCCAATTCAACGCAGGCATGAGCTTGCTCAAAACAACAGCCAAGGCCACTGCCAGTGCAATGCCCCCAAGCGTTCCCTCCCATGTTTTGTTCGGAGAGACTACAGGGAAGAGTTTGGTTTTTCCCCACTTGCTGCCTACGAGGTAAGCACCGCTGTCGTTTATCCAAATCAACCAGATGTAACCCATAAGAGGCCAAGGAGAAAAGAGGCCTCCAGGCGGCAGGCCCAAGCGGAGCAATAAGCCCACCGGAAGACCAACAAAGGCAATGGCCAGCCAGGCACGCGTAATGTGAACCATGGAACCCACAGGAAACATCCACAATGCCAAGGCCAAAACCAAGGGCAGCATGAGCGCTCCAGCCCACATGAAGGTTTGCCCCTGTCCCTTCCATAATATAAATGTTGTACACAATCCGAGAGCCACTATACAGAGCCTCCACACGACGGTTCCGTCTAAGGAAAAAAGGCGGGTAATCTCCCACATGCCCAGAAAAGCCAACAAGAGCCACCATGCGGCATACGTATAAGCAGAAAACAATAAGCTGCCCATAAGCAATACCACAAAAACGGCTCCGGTAAAGGTCCGGGTCCAAAAACTACTCATCATCTTCTTCTATTTGGGCGATCAGGGTTTTGGCTTTCATCAGCATATCTTTAGGTACCATTACTTGAATGGAACCGAAACTCAAGTAAGAGGAGTCTTGCTGATTGAGTACCACACATGGCACATTGTTTTCTTCCAGCATAGAACACCAAACGGCTGCCACGGCTGCGGTTGGTGCTGTGGCAGCACACGCCCAAGATGATTCCATTATGCGCCCTCCGAGTCGTCTATAAGAAAAACGAATAAATCCCGCTGGCCTCTTAAATCGGGCGACAGAAGGTGAAATCCGGTTGGCCACCCTTGTTGGTATTTCTGCTTAAAGAGCCTCAGCGCTTCTCGGGTTTCGTGGGTTACCTGCGCAGTGTGCGCCACCACCAGCTGAGGACCCGGTGTTGGATTCCACAAAACCCCTCCGGTTTGCTCAGTGGAAAACAACACGCATCCCGTTGATGCCACCAACTGCTCGCACGAACTCAACAATATATCGTTGCCTTTGGGAGCACCATATACCTCGAGTCCAGATTGATTGAGCATCATGCCAAGACCACTTTCATAACATAAAAAGGATGTCCACTTTTGTTCCTCGGAAAGGTACTTGAGGTTTTCAATGAATTCCTGCTCATCCAAACAAAAAATAAACTTCCCGCCCCGGTCGGTGAAACTCCTGGCGAAGACAATCTCCAAATCCTCCTCGGCACGCCCCACCACCGCCGACTCCATTTCTACAGCCGAGTCTTTTCCGGTGTCGCGCGTTTTGGTGAGCGTAGCTGCCCGAATGCGCTTCATGACTTTTTCTTTCAGGGTGCTTTCTTCCATGATGGATAGGTTGTAGGTTGAACAAAAATAGCCGGCTCGTATCCACGAAACCGGCTATTGCCTGAGAGTTTTCAACAGCGCTGTTAACCTTCCGGAGCGGGCTCAGGAGCTTTCTCCTCGGCGGGAGTCTCGGGAAGGGAGAGGGTTTCCGGCGGTAGGGCTTTGGGTTCACTCTCCTTGTCGAATGGCCGCTTACCAATCAACCGCTCCAAATCGTTTTGAAAAATAACCTCCTTCTGCAACAATTCATGGGCAATGGCCTCCAACTCGTTTCGCTTGCTCTTCAACAACTCTAGGGTAAGCTGGTAAGCATCTTCTATGATTTTTTTCACCTCTTCATCTATGGCCTGAGCGGTGGCTTCTGAGTAGGGCTTGGTGAAGTTGTAGTCGGGGGCCTTAGGGTCGTAAAATGAAACGTTGCCAATGCGGCGGTTCATGCCGTATATGGTAACCATTCCATAGGCCATTTTGGTGATGCGTTCCAAATCGCTTAAAGCTCCGGTAGAGACTTTCCCAAACACAATTTCTTCTGCTGCTCGGCCACCCAAACTCATGCACATGGTGTCGGTAAGTTGCTCGGCGGTATATAGAAACTGCTCCTTGGGCAGGTATTGAGCATAGCCCAAGGCTGCTACGCCGCGGGGCACTATGCTCACTTTCACCAAAGGATCGGTATGCTCCAGAAACCAACCCACAACGGCATGGCCCGCCTCGTGGTAAGCCACAATTTTTTTCTCAATAGGAGAAATCAGTTTGTTTTTTTTCTCCAATCCGCCAATCACGCGGTCAATGGCATCCTGAAAGTCTTGCATATCCACCGATGTTTTCGAATGGCGAGCAGCAATGAGAGCAGCCTCGTTGCACACGTTTGCAATTTCGGCACCCGCAAAGCCCGGCGTCTGGGTGGCCAGATTCTGTGCGTTCACATCAGCAGAAAGTTTGAGGGGCTTCAGGTGAACTTTAAAAATGGCTTCTCTACCTATAAGATCAGGCTTATCAACCGATATCATACGGTCGAAGCGGCCTGGGCGAAGGAGGGCAGGATCGAGGATATCGGGCCGATTGGTGGCAGCAAGGATGATGATGCCCGAGTTGGTGCCAAAGCCGTCCATCTCTACCAACAAAGAGTTGAGGGTATTCTCGCGCTCATCGTTTCCACCCTGAATGGAGTTTCTGCTGCGCGAACGTCCAATGGCATCTATTTCATCAATAAAAATGATGCACGGCGCTTTGGCTTTGGCCTGCACAAACAAATCGCGCACACGAGCAGCACCCACTCCCACAAACATCTCCACAAAATCAGAACCCGACAGGGAAAAGAACGGTACATTCGCCTCTCCGGCTACCGCCTTGGCCAACAGGGTTTTTCCGGTGCCGGGAGGTCCCACCAACAGCGCACCTTTTGGAATTTTTCCACCCAGATTGGTGAACTTAGAAGGGTTCTTTAAAAAGGAAACAATTTCTTCAACCTCCTCTTTCGCTTCTTCTAAGCCGGCCACATCCGAAAAGGTAATTTTGATTTTATCCTCAGCATCATAAAGAGAAGCTTTTGATTTTCCAATGTTGAAAATCTGCCCCCCAGGCCCAGCTCCACCACTCATGCGGCGCATGATGAATAGATAAACACCAATCACAAGCAGGAAAGGAAGCAGGTATTCTAAAATTTCCAATCCCCAGTATTTACGAGTTTCGTAGGTTGGATACACTTTTTGGGCGGGAGAGAGCTGAGCCTGTGCATCCGCCATTTTGCGTTCGAAACTTTCCACCGAACCCACCTCCAAGGTGAAATGCGGACCTTTTGGACTTCTTTTAAAAGCGTCTTTGAATTGTGGGTTGTTGCTGAGTGCAGATTTTAGGGTAATCTCCGCATCCTCCTTATTTACAATAACAACCTTATCCACGTAACCGGGCCTCAACATTTCATTCTCAAATTTGCCCCAATTGATGGGAGCTCCGCCGCCCTGAAAATTAAAAACTTGTATAACCGCAAAAGCAAGGAACATAATGATGTAGATCCAATAAAAATTGAACCCTCCCTTGCCTGATTTTGGACTTTTTTTGTTCCCTCGGAAGCCGCTGCCTCCACTGGGTTGATTGCTTTGATTGCTCATTCTCCTGGTTTTTTTCTTTACGATGCAATGTGCTCAATCTGTCCATCCGACCACAGCTTCTCCAGCTGATAAAACGACCGGGCTTCGGGTTGAAACACGTGAATCACCATGTTTACATAATCGAGTAGAATCCACTCAGCATTGCTATATCCTTCACTGTGGAAAGGGTTTTCGCCGGTTGCTTTTTTCACTTCTTCATGCACCGAGTTGGCAATGGCTTCCACCTGAGTGTTTGAATCGCCGGTTGCGATGATGAAATAATCTGAAACAGCATTGGGCAAGCCTTTCAGATTGACGACAAGCACATCTTTCCCTTTTTTTTCTGAGATGCCGTGGAGAATGGCATCCAATAATTGCTTTTCGGGATTGGGTGCGGTTGATTTTTGTTTGGCCATAGCCTTATTTTTGAGGCCCGCAAAATTAGCCTTTTTTGGTTCGGAGACCGGTTTGGCTTCGAGCTTGTCAGGGTTTATGTGTAGGGGTTCAGCGCTGATCATGGATATCCATCTACAAGGGAAGACGAAATTCGTAGGCAAATATTTTTTGCATTGGACGAAAATCGATTCCACCAACGAAGAGGCCGGTAGGAGGCTTCGTTCCGACCATTTGCCCGACGGTGCTGTGCTTTCAGCCGACTTCCAAACCGCCGGCAAGGGACAGCATCACCATGTGTGGTTGTCTGAGCCGGGGGCAAACCTCCTGTTCACGGTGGTTTTCCATCAACGCATCGCCATTGCCCATCAACACCTTTGGAACATGGCCATTTCCGTTGCCTGCGCCGATTTCTTGAAGGAGTTGGGAGTAGGAGAGTCCGCATTAAAATGGCCCAACGATATGGTGGTTGCGGGTGGTAAGCTAGGCGGCATCCTCATCACCAATCAGGTGCGGTCGGCCCAAGAGTGGGCATCGGTGGTGGGCATCGGGATTAACCTCAACCAGATGTTTCCTCCGGAACCCAGAATGACCTTTCCTCCGCTTTCCGTGAAGCAGATCACAGGCCGCCATGTGGACCGTGATGAGGCCTTAACCCGGTTGCTTTTGTTGCTGGAGGAGGCCGCCCTCTCCTTTCGCGCAGGGCGGTTTCAGAATATTCTAGAGTCATACCAGGCTCACCTATTTGCACGCAACCTCAACGCCGCCTTCGAGGGGCCTCAGGGAACCTTTGTTGCGCGCTTGCTTGGGGTGAACGAAAACGGGGAGGCAGTGGTGGAGATGCCCCTTGAGGGAGTGGAAAAAAGGCTTACGCACCCCACCTTCCGTTTCATGGGAATTCCGGAATAGTTCCTCTAACCAAATTCTTGAAATCCCCGTATTTCAAATTCCATTACCTTCAACGTTTTAACCATAAACCGTTTCATGAAACATCTTTTCTCGTTTTCCCTTTTGCTGGCTGCAACCCTCTCTTTTGCTCAGCAAAGGCAAGCTCATTTGGGTACAGAAATGCCTGCGCAACGTACGTGTGCCACGGTAGAATACAATCGTCAGCAGAGTCAAGACCCTCGTTGGGCGCGTGGATATGAAAGGGCAAGGCAAATGGCCGGCGCAGCGCTAAACAATGCACAAAGGTCACCCGGTGTTGTAATCACCATCCCCGTGGTGGTGCACGTTGTGTATGCCAACGCCAATCAGAACGTAAGCGATGCTCAAATCAACTCCCAGATTGCCATCTTAAATCAGGATTTTCGCAAACTGAACCCCGATGTTTCCCTAACACCTGCCCCATTCGCTCCTCTTGCAGCCGATGCGCAAATAGAGTTTTGTTTGGCCCAGCGCGACCCTCAGGGTAATGCCACCAATGGCATTACACGAACCAGCACAACGCATGGCGCTTTTTATTTGGAAAACGATGTAAAATTTAACTCCACCGGCGGAAAAGATGCATGGAATACAGATGCTTATCTTAACCTGTGGGTGTGCAACCTCAGTGCCGGACTATTGGGGTATGCCCAGTTTCCGGGTGGCGACCCGTTTACCGATGGGGTAGTGGTCAATTACACTGCCTTTGGCAATACGGGAACCGCAACGGCGCCTTACAACAAGGGCAGGACAGCTACCCATGAAGTTGGCCATTACTTTGATTTGATACACATCTGGGGTGACGAACCGGCTTGCGCCCAAGACGACGATGTGGCCGATACCCCACAACAAAAGAACCAAAACGGAGGGTGTCCCACCTACCCACTCATCTCCGGTTCGGGTGCAAGTTGCTCCGGCACCGCACCGGGTGCGATGTTCATGAATTACATGGACTATACCAACGACGCTTGCATGTACATGTTTACGCAGGGTCAGGCAACGCGCATGAATGCAGCCCTTACACAAAGCCGCACATCGCTCATGTCCAGTCTGGGTTGTCTCCCTCCAAGCGTTTCCTGTGGCACTCCTCAAGGGTTGCAAACGACCAACGTTACCAGTTCCACCGCTTTTGTGAGTTGGAGCGCTGTTCCTTCTGCCCAAAGCTACGTCGTTGAATACAAGCTTGCCTCTGCTGCCAATTGGACCACCGCCAATTCACCGGGCAGCTCCATAACCCTCGTAGGCTTACAAGCCTCAAGCAATTACCAATGGAGGGTTAAAGCGGTTTGTGCCGGCGGAGCCGGGCCTGTTGGCATCATTCAAAGTTTTACTACCGGAGTTCCCACAGTGCAAACCTGCGATACCCTCAGCAACTGGACAGCTGCCGCTACACCAGCACTCTACACATGTTTCAGCACCGCCAATAACACATGGGGTTATGTTGCTGGTCACAACTCCTACGGCGACATTGCCAAGGTGGAAAAATTCACAGGGTTCTCTTCACAAAACCCAATCAGCGGTGCCATGGTGCGTTTTGGTCGTGCCAATGCCAACAGCCCTGCCAGCCAATTTCAGCTTAAGATATGGAACCAGTCAGGAACCATGCCGGGCAGCGTTATCGGCAGCACCAACGTTAATTATACCACCGTACAACCTTCTTTGAATACCGGATGGGTGTATCTACCGTTTGGCAGTCAGATTGTGGTGCCTTCTACCTTCTTTTTGGGCATTCAGTTTGCCCCCAACGGAACCGACACCATTGCCCTTTACTCCAACACAAACGGACAGACGAACCCCGGCACTGCTTATGAGCAGTTCTCCGACAACACATGGCATGCCTTTACAGAGACACCTGCCAGTTGGGGAATCAACATTTCCTTGGCGATCCGCCCCGTTCTGTGCAACATTCCCACTGGAATTGCCGCCGAGCAAGCCTTGGATGCTCTCGACGTTTTCCCAAATCCGGGTTCAGATGTGGTAAGCATCAATCTACAAGCAACCGATATGCGTGTGCAAGCAGAGTGGTTCAACGCGCTCGGCCAAAGGGTTGAACCTCAAGGTGTTTTGAACGGGTCTCTGCGGTCTTTTGACTTTGCCGGACAACCAGAAGGTCTTTACTACCTTAAGTTGCGCGCGGGCGATCGCAACGTGGTGCGCAAATGGATGAGGGTAAAATAATCTTTCTTTCTCCATTCGAAGATAGCAAGCCCTAAAGCTTGCTATTTTTGTTTGGTGTTAAAACGTCTTTCCTTTTTTCTTTTTCTGTTTGTTGCTCAACTGGCTATGGCCGGTGGGGATAAACGCATGAAAGAAGCATGGTCGGCTTTGAAGGAGTACGATTTTTTTAAAGCACGTAAGCTGTCGTACCGATCCCTCGAACAACAACCCGCTCTGGCATCCACCGTATTGGCTGCGGTTTATCTGCGCAACAACAACCCCTTTTTTCATCCCGATTCGGCCTACCGCTATGCCCGCATGGCAGGCCAGACATGGCCAAACGTTGAGGCTTCAGCCATAAAAAAATGGCTAAGATGGGGCATCGATACCGCATTTTACAAGCGCTTGAATAACGGTGTTGATAGTCTGTTTTATGAGCTGGCCAGAAAACAAAACACCCTGACTGCTATAAGTCAATACTTGTTAAAATTTCCTGCTTCACAGCAAACCCATCTGGCGGTGGAGTGGAGAAACCAACTGGCGTTTCAAGAGGCTGTTGCGGAGGGCAGTGCGGCTGCATTTGGGCGGTTTATCGAGTTGTATCCTAAAGCTGCAGAGGC
>JBEIVB010000194.1:0-3027 GCA_040374085.1 Flavobacteriales bacterium
ACCTCCATCCGGATATCGGCCATAGGAAACATCGGTGCTTTGGGCTCCGAATTTTATAAAGTCAAGTCGTTTTCCGGAAGGGTTGGTCAACACCACCATTTCACCCGATTTGCTTAAACTGAAGCTGGCATGCAAGGCACCTAATGTGGAAAAATTATCGGCGAAAATGACCAGATGCCCTTTTGCCGGTATGATGGTTTTATTGCCTGCACCCGCCGGTATTTGGTATTTTTCTATTGAGGCACTGTCGTCGCTCACATAAAACCCTTTTAGGTCTATGGCCTGCAAACCGGCATTGTAAATTTCAATCCAGTCCGGATAGCCTGCCGTATCGGGGTTGGCAAGGGTTTGGCCGTTGTCGGCCATAAGCTCGTTTATAAAGAGGAGGGTGTCGGTTGGTGTCTTAGGCACCGGTGCGTTGCTTGTGGGTGGGGCATTTAGGAAGTCCCGGTCTTTGGTACACGAAGCCCAAAACACAAGAGCCCCCAAGAGAACCAGTAAACCATTTTTCATGCTGCAAAAGTCCCGAGGCCATTTCCCGTTAACATTAAGGGAAGGTTACCAAATTGTAAACAATGGATTTAGCGCAGTCGGGCAAACGAAAGTCCGTCGCGCAGCGGCATGAGGAATACTTGAAAGCGCGGGTCTTCGGAGAGTTTTCGGTTGAATTGATGGAGGATTTGGGTTTCAGCGTCCATTTTCCCTTCCGGTTCCAGCACCTTCCCACTCCACAACACATTGTCGGATATGAGCATGCTGCCCGAACGCATTAAGGGGACCACCATCTCCAGGTAACGGGGGTAATTTTTTTTGTCGGCATCGAGAAATACCAAATCAAAAGGTCCTTCCAGTGCGGGAATCAAATCCAGGGCATTGCCCAATCGGTAATCGATGAGATGCCCTCGCGGACTTTCGGCAAAGTATCCGCGCACCCGGTCCTCCAGCTCTTCGTTGCGGTCGAGGGTAATGAACTGCCCTCCATCGGCCAGGCCTTCGAGCAAGCAAAGGGTAGCGTATCCGGTAAAGGTGCCGATTTCCAATACCTTTGCCGGGCGCATCATGCGGCTCACCATGCGGAGTAGGGCTCCCTGAAGGGGCCCGGAAAGCATACGAGGCAACAGCACCTGAGCGTGGGTTTCGCGGCGGATCTTCTTCAGCAAGGGGCTCTCCGCCTCGCTCACAGACAGGCAGTAGGCCTCTACCTCTTCCGGGGTTAGGTGCATGGCGCGTTCAGTTTGCGGTTCAAAGATGGCGAAAAGAAAACTGGCCCGCTTTGCGGAGCTCACCACATTCCCCCACGTGCACGAACACCCTCAGGTGGGCAAGGAGGTAGAGGATTATTCCCTCAAAGGAAACTGGGGCAATGCCCAGTTTGGCAACAATAACCCCATTGTGCTCGAGCTGGGCTGCGGCAAAGGCGAGTATACGTTGGGTATGGCCAAACAATTGCCCCAACAGAATTTTGTAGGCTGCGACCTCAAAGGCAACCGCATCTGGAAAGGCGCCACCGAGGCGTTGCAAGATGGACTAAAAAACGTGGCGTTTTACCGAGGCCGCATCGAAAACATCTGTCAGGCTTTTGGTGCCGAGGAGGTTTCGGAAATCTGGATCACTTTTCCCGACCCACAACCCGGAGAAAGACGCGAAAAAAAACGCCTCACCGGTCCCGCATACCTGAAAAGGTACCAGCAGGTGCTGAAACCCAATGGGCTCATCCACCTCAAAACCGATCACCACGGACTCTATCTGTACACCTTGGAAGTGCTGAAGGATGTGGGCGCCGAAATCGAGGTTCAAACAGACAGTCTTTACGCCCATGCTCCAACCCTTGGCAACCAATTGCCCCCTTGGCTCACGCAAATAAAAACCCATTACGAAGCCCTGTTTTCAGCTAAAGGACATGCCATTTGCTATGTCCGTTTTCGACTCGCTCCAGAAAAAAATTTGTAGGTGTGGGATTTTAGCCTACTTTTGCACTCCCTTTTAGCATTCGAGGAAAATGAAAAAGAACCTCCATCCCGAAAATTACCGCCTGGTCGTATTCAAAGATATGTCCAACGACTTCTCCTTCATCACCAAATCCGCAGCAGATACCAAAGATACTGTTGTATGGGAAGACGGAAACGAGTACCCACTCATTAAATTGGAAATCTCCAACACCTCGCATCCGTTTTACACCGGTAAGATGAAGCTGGTGGATACAGCAGGCCGTATCGATAAGTTCCGCAGCCGTTACGGAAAGAAATAAGATCGGTAGCGTTTGTTTTGTGTTTTGTGTAGGTCCCGCCCATTCGGCGGGACTTTTTGTTTTTTTAACCCTTTTGTAAACGCCTTGCATGCGTTTGTCTTGTTGTTTTGCGCCACCCTTTTCCACCGCGCGGATGCAGCACATCAAACGTATAACATCAGGTCTATTTATCCTGCTCCTTTTTGGTTATCATCAAACGTTTTCTCAAAGCCTCATTGCAGGCATTCCCAGTGCCGATGTGGCCGAATACCGGCACATTGAGCTCACCCATGAATCTCAGCTGGGTGCATTCAATCAGCCCTTTAAGTGGAACAGCTTCAACATTCTCTGTTACGGCTTAAACCGTCGCACTGAGCTTACCGCCACCTTTAACAACGTCAACAACAGCGGCTCCACGAATTTCTCTCCCGGCATTGGGTTAAAGCACATGGTACCCGTGTTTCAACGCGCATTTCCGGCATGGGAAGGTAAGTTGGTTTTAGGCGGTGCCTACATGTATGGTTTGAACCAACGCAGCCACGGCGGCTGGGGCTATGCCCTGGGCAGCTTTCGATTGCCCTTAATCCAATCGCGATTTACCGCGGGCCTCACCTATGGCACCGAGCAGGTGTTTGGATTCAGAAGCGCAGGCTTACTCTCCTCAACCGGCGACATTCCCAACCGGCCTTGGGCCGCCCTGGCCGGTTTCGAGCAGCCTTTGGCGAGAAACTTCAGTGTAATTGCCGACTGGATTTCCGGCAACCACGACCTAGGCGCTCTTATTGTGGCGGGACAATACG
>JBEIVB010000189.1:0-3174 GCA_040374085.1 Flavobacteriales bacterium
CTGCCCACAAAAGCACCATCGAAATAAATTTTAGCCTCTCCGGGCAATAGATTCAAATCTTCCCAACCCGTAATGCGCGCTTGCAAAAAGGCATCCCGGTCGAGCTTAGGCACACTTGAGTATTCGAGTTGAGCGCCTATGTCTTTGCGTTGAATAACTACTTGGTGTGGTTTTCCATCGGATGGAATTTTATAAGGAACGGATAATTCGTATTCCACGCTGATGGCATTGGCGGTGATCTCCGTAATAACCGCGGCGTTTCGAGCCTGGTTGGATGCAGCACCCGCCATTGGTAACTCCTTCAGCTCATCCGAATAAGCCCTTGCATCTTCCTGATCCATGGATAAGGTTTGTGGCGCCATTCCTCTTGAGCCTCTTTTTTTGCTTTCCAAGGCCACCGGGCGAGGATAAGAAGGAGTGTAAAAGTTTAGGTACCAGGCAGAAAGATTGGGCCGAACGTTGCTCAGGCGCGGATTGCCGGTAGAAAGCGTAAGCAAACAGTTGGTCCAATCTATGTTGGTTTGCTGCTCTATTTGGGCCTTTTGAACAATCTGTATGGTAGAAGCGCCTGTGCCGCCTTTTAATTCGTAGTTAGGCGTCCACGAAGCGTTCATAACATAATAATTAAACAGTACGGTTCCGTTCACCGGAGCATCAGCCGAAACGGTGAGCACCACTTGATAAACAGGTTCTGCCTGGGGCTGATCACCGCCACCTTCAACAGCAGCCTGG
The DNA here is from genome assembly GCA_040374085.1 of Flavobacteriales bacterium. Taxonomy (GTDB): domain Bacteria; phylum Bacteroidota; class Bacteroidia; order UBA4408; family UBA4408; genus JBEIVB01. Next base: position 733 of record JBEIVB010000189.1, read on the forward strand.
AGGCGGCCCAACTCTGACAAGCGCTCCTGCAAACGGGTTTGCACTTTCCTGAGGCGATTCTCATCCCGAGTAAGCTTAACCTGCTCAGAGTTTATGTTGTTTAGGCGCTGACGCAGATAGTCCATAGCGTCTTTCAGTACCGCTAATGTGTCGCGCTTGAGCTCGCCTTTTATCAAACGATTGTTAAGCAGGGTGTTCTTCTCTATCAAGAGCGCCGCTCTGCGATCGTTGATGCTTTGCTGATCCAAACCAAGCTCAAACAAGGAGTCGGAAACAACTTCCATCTGCTTCTGATACTTGCCGCCCTGTTTTGCCTTGGGCTTTACCTCCTCCGGATATTTGGCATCAAAGCGAGTCTCCAAAATCATAAAATTGCCACGCCCCGATGAAAACAAGGTACTTTGATCGAGCTGAGGGGAGATGCCCTCAAAAACCAATTCGGAAGTGCCCGCAGGAATGCTTACATCCTCTGAATAATACAACTGTGCACCCTGCAGGTAAACCGTTGCACGCTTTACGCGTGAGGCATAGGTTCGGGTGGTTTGTGCCTGACAAACAAGAGCAAATGCGCTTGCGAAAACGGTGATCAGAAAACGGTTCATACGACAAATGTTGATGGTTTTTTCAATGAGAGCAAATGGAGAAAGAAATTCCATAAACAAGGCATTAATTTTCTTATTTTGTCCTCATTTTCAGGGAATTAAAAATATGTGGAAGAGCGATTCAGAGCTGCTGAGCGATTACCGTAACGGCAATGCGCAAGAGGCTATTGGGTTGATCTTCTCCAAACACAAGGCTTTTGTTATGGGGGTTTGTATGCAAACCCTGCACAATGTAGAAGAGAGCAAAGACGCCACCATGCAGGTGTTTGAGCGCCTCATGAGCGACCTAAACCGTTTCGACATCCAGCACTTTACCTCCTGGCTCTACTCCTATACCCGAAACCACTGCCTCCAAATCATCCGTAAACGGGAGGCAGAAAAAAATCATCAAACGTTTATGGAAACGCCCTTTGTTTGGCATCCAACAGATGTGGAACCTGATGAAATTCGTTTCGAGCAACTGGAAAAAGCATTGCACACCATACCGCAAGACCAGCAGGCCTGCATCCGCCTCTTCTTTTTAGAAGGAAAAAGCTATGCTCAAATTGCAAACGAAACCGGATTCTCTCTGAACCAGGTAAAAAGCCACATTCAAAACGGAAAGCGAAACCTTTTTTTGCGATTGAACCAACGCCATGGCTAATCATACCGTCCAATCCAGCCACCAGCATCCAAGCGATGTGTTGCTTCAGCAATACGTTAGCGGCGCTCTTTCGCCCTCCGAAGCTCATAAGGTAGAGCGGCATTGCCTTTCCTGCGAGGCATGCGGTGCGGCACTTTCCGGACTGGAGGAGTTGGCGGAGAAGGGGGCTCTTCAGGCAATAGATGAGCTCCCTGGCCCTCGCCTCTCAAACTCCAATCGTTCCTCTTCAAGTCCACCTTTAGGCTCATCTTCTCAAAAGAAATACACCTGGGCAATTGCAGCTGCCATTGGTCTTCTGCTTGTGGGCATGTGGTTCATGCGTCAGCAGCACCGAACCGAACCTACGGTAGCCTCAAATGCATCAGCCTACGACACCATGGCACCAGCCGTGTTTACCGAGAACGAACCCGTTACTACAGCACATTCTACCGAAAAAACAGCTCAACAAACAAAACCGCAGCCCGAGGCAACAACCGATAGCGGCACCGTCTCTCTTTCAAATAAAGCGGCCGAGCCTTTGTTAGCCGCTGAAGCCGAGTTACCAAAGAAGCCTTCAACAAGCGAAAAGGTTGCCGCAAGCGATGCAGAAAAAGACGATATGCGGAACGAAACTCTTTTAGAGTTGAGCCGTGTGATGCCCGTTGATCAGCTGGGAGAAATCGATGAGGTTGCACCATCCGCCCGCAGTGCCCAGGTCGAAGATGCCATCGGGCCGGCCTCACTCAACAATTCCAGCCCCCCGCGCGACCTCAAGAAAAGCAACATAGAGCAAGATTTCAAAAACCTAAACACAGCCAAGCAACTGCTTTCGTCCGGAGATTACCTTCGCTGTGAGAGAACCTTAGGCAGAATAATCAGCCACGGCGTGCAATCGCCGGTTTACGAGGAAGCCCGTTTCCTTCAGGCACGATTAATGCTGCACCAAAACAAGCTGGAAGAAGCCCGCACCATTTTTGAATCGCTGAAAAACGCAGGAGGAAAAATGAGCCAAGAGGCATCAACAGAATTAGATAAAATGGGACGCTGATGCGTTCCGCCATTCCCAATCACCTTTGAATAAAAAAACCACACCCCCAAACGAATCCGCCCTGCTTTCTGTTTTTCAGGAACACCCCGAAAAGGCCTTCACCTATCCCACGCTCTGCAAAACGCTGGGGTTGCCCAAAAAGCAATCCGAACTTTGGGAAGATCATCTCA
>JBEIVB010000057.1:0-16024 GCA_040374085.1 Flavobacteriales bacterium
CTTCAGCATGATCGACATCACCAAAACCAAGCGCATTTCCATCAACGGCCGCAAGGTTGCCGTCATCACCAACCACCCCGAATCCAGCTACAAATTGGTGGGCAAATCCAACAAAATCGACTACCTCGAAGTATCAAACCCAAAAGAATTCTGGGGTGCGAGCAAGTATTTGGTGTTGGTGGTGAAGGATTGAGGGGGGGATGAGAGATTGGCTTTGCATCTTTTTTCTCTCCCGCCCGTCTATGAGTTTAATGTGATGAATGCGTGAGTATCGTCAAGAAACAATAATTCCTTCAACGTAATAAAATTTCAATCCGGGAATCGGTTTTTCTGAAGTTCCGATTGGTCAGTTTTATTCTTTAAGGCCACTTCCTACACCCCATCCACTCCAGCCTTCACCTCCGCAGCTTTCTCCAAAAGTTCGGCTCGGGTGGTGGGCGAAAATTTGTCGTAGGTTCGGCAGGCCATGGCCATGCGCGGGTTGCGCTGCAACAGGGTGCGGTGTCGGTCTATGAAATCCCAATACAAGGCGTTAAAGGGGCAGGCCTTGGCACCCGTGCGGGCGTTCACGTCGTAGTGGCACTGCTTGCAGTGGTTGCCCATCTTGTTTATGTATTGCCCGGAACTTATATAGGGTTTAGAGGCCATGAGGCCCCCATCGGCCCACTGGCTCATGCCCCGTGTGTTGGGCATCTCTACCCACTCTATGGCATCGGCGTAAATGCCCAAATACCAGGCATCTACTTCGTTTGGGTCTACGCCCAAAAGCAGGGCAAAGTTGCCGGTAATCATCAGCCTTTGTATGTGGTGGGCATAGGCATATGTTAGGCTTTGTCCAATGGCTGCGCTCATACAGGCCATGCGCGTTTTGCCGGTCCAGTACCACTGCGGCAGCTTAGCCCGGTGGTTGAGTGCGTTGGCGGTGGCGTAGTTGGGCATGGTGTGCCAGTATATGCCCCGCACGTATTCGCGCCACCCCAGCACCTGGCGTATGAAACCCTCTGCAGACGAAAGCGGAATGCGCTCGGGTTCGGCCCTCCAGGCTTGTTCTACCCGTTGCACCACTTCCAATGGATGCAGGATGTGGGCGTTTAACGAGAAGCTGATGCGGCTGTGGAAGAGGAAGGGGTGGGCATGCGAGAGTGCATCTTGGTAGGGTCCGAAATAGGGCAACCTATGTTCTATAAAATCATCGAGGGTATGCAGGGCCTCTTCCCGGGTAATGGGCCAGTAGCGCCGGTTTTTACCGGGCTCTCCCAGGGTCTTTATGTCCGCTTGGGTTATGCTCTCTTCCAATCCGGGTATGGGCTCCCACGCCAATGGCTCGGGCACCCGAAGCTTGGGGTCGAAGGCTTTGCGGTTGTCGGCGTCGTAGTTCCAGCTTCCGCCCACGGGCTCGTTGCCGTCCATGAGCACCCCGGTTTCTACCCTCAGTTGCCTGTAGAGCAGCTCCTGCCGGAATTGCTTGGCTTTGGGGAAACGCTCGCCGAGGCTGTTGCGCGAGGTTATGAAATGGTGCGTGCCGGTTATAAACACCGCAATGCCCAGGGTTTTTTCCAGGCTTTTGTAGAGCAAATCCAGGCGGTATTCGTCGGGCTCCTGAAGCTCTATGCGGGTGGCACCGTGCTCAGCGGCCAGCCATTGGAGGTTTTCTGCCAGGTTTTGGCGGTTGCGGGCATCGTCTATGCGGAGGTATTCTACGCGGTGACCGCCTTTTTTCAAGGCTTCGGCAAAGGCCCGCATGGCACCAAAGAAGGCCGCCACTTTTTGGATGTGGTGCACCACATAGTCGGTTTCCTGGCGCATTTCCATAAGCACCACCACGGCGCCTTTATCGGGTTTGGCAAACCAGGGGTGTTGCAGGTTAAGCTGGTCGCCCAGGACAAATCGTATGCAGGTGCTCATACAACCTCAACACCCTTGAGCAGAAAAGGTTGCGCCCGGGTTGGAGCAGGCTACCCGGGGTGCCGGTGGTTTTGCTCGGGGTTAATCACGGCAGGGTGTTGATTTCTTTTTGCAGGCCCTTCGGTTGGCGTGCAGGTTATGCCCCATTTTTGAGGCTATGAAACGTTTCTCTTTGCTGCTTGTCCTGATGTGCGCTCAGGCAGGGTTCACCCGGGTTGTGGGTCAGGAATCCGGTCAAACCTTCAACGCCGGTAAGTATCCGGTTTCCTACACGCTGGAGTCGCGCAAGGTTACCAAGGAGCCTCGCCTCGAGATCATGACCGAAGACCACGGCACGGTGGTGGTGGATGTGGTGGTAGATAAGTACGGCAACGTGCTAACGGCCTCAGTAGACAAGGCCGCATCCAACGGCAACGCCTACCTCTGCACCAAGGCCAAGCAAGCCGCCGAAACCACGCATTTCGATTCGGTACCCACTGCGCCGCTCAAGAGCAAAGGGCGCATGGTGTTTACGTTTTAACCGGCCCGGTTAGTCGGGCTTCCGGACAAGAAGCCTTTTGTTCACTTCAGATTGCTTCAGACCTGAAGTTTCCATACTTTAGTGTGGTAAAGTTGAAACGCTTTGCTGCGGTAAAGCTCCCCGGTAGGTCATAATGCAACAAAAGGACCGTTCTGGCCTGATTGGGGCCAGAGGCGGTGATGTTGTGGAAAGAGAACCGTCTCTGACCGTTAGAACCTCTGGACAAAACCTTAATGTACACATGATCTACTTTGCACGGCACATAAGCAAATGAACGATACAGAGGCATTGGCAATGGAAGAATTTGATGAGTACGAAAGACAAAGCGAACCCAACAAGGCAGAGAAAGCACGCCTTTGGAAAACCGCCATCGGCTTACAACAAGTAGACGGCTTAACCCCTTCTGAGTACCTCATTGATGCCGCCAAGCAGAACATTGAAGGCGATATTACCTTCGATGAAGTAAAAAAACGCCTTGATACCTATTATAAACAAAACCCATCTAAAACCGAGGGAGACCGCACCGAAGAAGCCGACAAAGTTTCGGCAAGAATAGCAGAAATACTGGGTGAGCAAACCTTCACCTTTTCGCCCGCCGAGTACGTCTCCATTCATAGAAGGTTGTTTGCGGGCATTTATCAGTTCGCCGGAAAAATCCGCGATTACAACATCACAAAAAAAGAATGGGTGCTGAACGGCGAAACCGTTCTTTACGCCAGTGCCGATAGTTTGGAAGCCACTCTGGAATTTGATTTTGAGCAAGAGAGGAAATTCAGATACAGAGGGTTAAGCCAACAAGAAGTTATAGAACATCTGGCACATTTTATTTCAAACGTGTGGCAAATCCACTTGTTTGGGGAAGGAAACACCAGAACAACCGCCATTTTCCTGATTAAATATGTTCGAAAATTGGGGTTCAAACAGGTCAACAACGACTTATTTGCCCACCATTCGTGGTATTTCCGAAACGCCCTGGTTAGGGCCAATTACGAAGACCTATCAAAGGGAATTTATAGGACAGAGAAGTTTATCACGCGCTTTCTTTCCAACTTATTGCTGAATGGAACGTATTCCCTCAAAAACCGCGACATGCACCTATTTGCCGAAGCGCCGCATGACACGGTAAATGACACGGTAAAACAAGATATTGACACGGTAAATGACACTGTATTTTCTTTGATTGCGGGAGACAACAAAATAACCGCACTGGAGATAAGCAAACGTTTAACCATAAGCCTAAGCACCGTAAGACGAAAGATAAAAGAATTGAAGAGGGAAGGGAAAATTGAGCGGATCGGCAGCGATAAAACAGGGCATTGGAGAACATGCTGAGATAAAGGCGGGAATTAGGTTAACGGAAAGCAACACCAAAAACAAATCCATTTTCTGGTGCTTTTTTGCCACGCACCATGCTTCACCGGCAATGTGCTAACGGCCTCCGTAGACAAGGCCGCTTCCAACCGGCAACGCCTACCTCTGCACCAAGGCCAAACAGGCCGCCGAAACCACGCATTTCGATTCGGTATCCACTGCGCCGCTCAAGAGCAAAGGACGCATGGTGTTTACGTTTTAACCGGCCCAGTTGTCGCGGTCGAGGCTGCGGTATTGAATGGCTTCTGCTAGGTGATGGGCGGCAATGGGCTCGCTGCCTTCGAGGTCGGCAATGGTGCGCGCCACTTTTAGAATTCGATCGTAGGCGCGGGCCGAGAGGCCCAGTCTGTCCATAGCGGTTTTCAGGAGCTGCTGTCCGGCCGCATCCAGCCTACAAAATCGTTGCAGGAGACGGGCCTGCATCTGCGCGTTGCAGTGCACCCCCCGCATGCCGGCAAAGCGCTCGGCTTGTTTTTCACGGGCCTTTATCACGCGCTGCCTCACCACCTCGCTTGCTTCCGATGCTTCTTTTCTGGAAAGCTCGGAAAAGGCCACCGGCGTTACTTCTACGTGCAGATCAATGCGGTCGAGCAAGGGCCCAGAGATGCGGTTGAGGTATTTCTGCACCACCCCCGGCCCGCACACGCAGGATTTCTCGGGGTGGTTATAAAATCCACACGGGCAGGGGTTCATTGAAGCCACCAGCATGAAGCTGGCCGGGTAATCAACCGAGAAGCGGGCCCGGGAGATGGTTACCACCCGGTCTTCCAAAGGCTGGCGCATAACCTCCAGCACACCCCGCTTAAACTCGGGCAGCTCGTCTAAGAACAGCACCCCGTTGTGGGCCAGAGAGATTTCTCCGGGCTGGGGGTAGGTTCCTCCACCCACCAAGGCCACATCGCTTATGGTGTGGTGGGGACTGCGAAAAGGGCGCTCGGTAACGAGGGTAATCTGCTTGCCCGTTTTCCCCGCCACGCTGTGGATTTTGGTGGTTTCGAGGCTTTCGTCGAGGGTTAGGGGCGGCAATATGCCGGGCAGGCGCTTGGCCAGCATGGTTTTTCCGGCTCCGGGCGGACCAATCAACACAACGTTATGACCGCCTGCGGCCGCCACCTCCAGGGAGCGTTTGATGTTTTCTTGTCCTTTCACATCCGAGAAGTCGAGCTCCACCTCCACCTCGCTAGGGCCGGGAAGGGCTTCGGCGGGTTGCAGCGCCAGGGGTTGGGGCCATTCGCCCCGGTGCAGGAAAGCCGCCACCTGTTGCAGGTTCTCGGCCCCAATCACCTCCAGGCCTTCCACCATAGCCGCCTCTCCGGCGTTGGCGGCCGGCAGGATCAGGCCTTTGAATCCATCCTGGCGGCTTTGAATGGCAATGGGCAGGGCGCCGCGTACGGGCCTCAGCGAGCCATCGAGGGAGAGCTCTCCCATGATCACGTAGGCATCGAGCTGGGTGGGATCGAGCTCGCCCGAGGCCGCCAAGATGCCCACGGCAATGGGTAGGTCGTAGGCCGCACCCTCTTTTCGAATGTCTGCCGGTGCCATGTTCAGGGTGATGCGCTTGCCCGGATACGGAAACCCGCTCTGGCGGATGGCGCTGCGCACCCGCATCTGACTCTCTTTCACCGCATTGTCGGGCAATCCAACGTGGTAATACTTAAACCCCGCTTCCATGTTCACTTCAATGGTGATGAGCAGGGCATTCACGCCCACCAGGGCGCTGCCATAGGTCTTTACTAACATAGATGATGCTATAAATATGCCCGAATGTACTGCCTCACCCACCCGTTTTCCAAATTCCAGCCCTAGTTTGTTTAAATTATTACGTAAAGGTTGTAGGAAACAAACCATCATGCGAACCTCTTTCCGGTTTGGGTGTTGGATAAACAGATGGAACAAAAGGGCATGCGCATTTGGATTTTTCGGCGCAACCTGCGTTGGCTCGATCAGCCCGGGCTGTTGGCTCTCTTGGCCAAGGGCGATGCGGTGTTGCCCTTGGTGCACGACCCCGATGCCGACCCCGGTTTGGCCGCCTTAGGTTTGGAGCCAAGAGGCAAGGCGGCCGATGCTTTTTGGGCGGGTTGTGTGTGGGCTCTTGCAAACCAAGCCGGTGCTCCTGCTTTGGGGTTTTATAGGGGCAACATCATACAAGCCCTAAACGGGGTGCGGGCTCAACAGCCGGTGCTGGAGGTGGCCTGGCCCACAGAGGCGGGCTTTACCGAGCAGCAGGAGGCCGAATCGGTGCGCCAGTGGTGCAGTCTGCACGGTGCAGCGTTTACTCGTTCCGATGCCGCCGCGCTGGTGCACCCCCAGGATCTCAGCCAAGGTCAGATGCCCAGGCCCAAGAGTTTTACCCCGTTTCGAAAAGCCTTGGAAAAGGGGTGCACGGTGCGCTTGCCTCTTGCCGACAGGCCCGCAGGCAATTGGGCCAACCCACCTGCCGAGCTGGCTTTGCCGGTGGCCAACCTGCAGATGCGTGCCGCCCAACTGCCCAACCACCCCCACTGCCTTTGGGTTCCCCAACCCGGCGAGGCAGGCGGGCATGCCCACCTCGGTGCGTATATGAACAGCCAAGCCCCCCAGCATTACCAAGATACCCGCAACGGCTTGCTGGAGGTGCAGCACGCCACCCGTTTCTCGCCCTGGCTCGCTTGGGGTTGCCTCTCGGCCCGACAGGTGCACCGGGCACTGCATGAACACGAAGAGCGGGTAGGAGCCACTCAGCAAACGCACTGGATTCGAGTAGAATTGTGGTGGCGCGATTATTTTCATCACCGAATGCTGATACAACCCAAAACCTATTTTAAAGAGATGCGGCTAACGGAACATCCGTTTCGAAGCCGGGTTCAGGAGAAGCTGTTCCAAGGCTGGTGCATGGGCACCGAGGGCCACGATTTTTGCAGGGCCCATCAAAAAGAGCTGCTGCACACGGGCTATCAAACGAACCGGGGACGGCAGAACACGGCTTCTTTTCTCATCCACAACCTGCGCCTGCCTGCAGCCTGGGGTGCTCTTTGGTTTCAGCATCAATTGGTGGATTTCGATGTGGCCAGCAACTACGGCAACTGGGCGTACCTGGCAGGCACCGGCGACGACCCTCGGCCCAACCGCCAGTTCAACCTCGATCGCCAACAAGACCTTTACGATCCCCAACATTTGTACACCCAACGATGGATAAACACCTGAACTTCTCCGAAGACGAACAGAACCGCATCATTCAGATGGCCTGGGAAGACCGAACCCCCTTTGAGGCCATCCGCGGGCAGTTTGGATTAACAGAGGGGGAAGTAATAGACCTTATGCGCCGATGGAGCAAGCCCTCCAGCTTTCGTATGTGGAGAAAGCGCATGGCCGGGCGCACCACCAAACACGTCCAGCAACGCCCTTTTTCGGCCGGTCGCATGCAATGCAGCCGTCAACGCTCCATCTCCTCCAACCGCATCAGCAAGCGCAGGTCATGATGGGCATCGATTACGGCAGCCAGCTTGCCGGCACCACGGTGGTGTGCTGGCTGGAGGGCAATGTGGTGCATGCACGGCAGTCGGAGAAAGGCCGCTCGACCGATGCGTTTGTGGCCGATTGCCTGCGCATGCTTCAGCCCGAATGGGTGGCCATTGATGCCCCTCTCTCTCTGCCCGGGGTGTACAGAGGGCTCTCCCATTACCGCGATTACCACTACCGCCGGGCCGATCGGGAGGCCAAAGCCATGTCGCCTCTGTTTTTGGGTGGCCTCACGGCCCGCGCCATGCAGCTGGTGGCCGATCATCCGCACATAAAATGGCTCGAGGCCTACCCTTCGCGCAGGGCAGAGGCTCTGAATTTCCCACCCGGAGGCCTCCGCAAAAAAGACCCCGCCGCCTTGAACCTTTTGCAACCTATGCTGGTTACAAGAGGCTGGCAAGTGCATCGCGCCACGCCTACCCACAACCACGCCCTCGACGCCCTGCTTGCCTTGTGCATTGGGTTCGATGCGGTTCGGAACGAGGCCATCGTGCTGGGCGATGCAGACGAAGGTATTATATACTGCTGATGAAGGAGGGATACAAAATATTGTTTATGGATCAGGTGCTTGAGGCCAAGGCCGGAGAGAATCTGCGCTCCTGCCTGATGCGGAACCATCTGAGTCCCCACAACGATTCGGCCCGTTTCCTCAATTGCAAAGGAATAGGCACCTGCGGCACCTGCGCGGTAGAGGTGTTAGAAGGAACGCTGCCCCCGGCAGAAGGGTTTGAATTGCTGCGCCTTTCTCTGCCCCCACACCACAATTCCAATCGAAGACTGGCCTGCAAGATTCAGGTGCACTCGGATTTGGTGGTAAAAAAATGCCCCGGATTTTGGGGCGAAGACTGCTGAATCAGCCCAGTATCTCGTTTATCTTTTCCTTGATCTCGTTTACAGCAAACGGAACACCTTTTATCTTATTAAAAGGTATGGCCGGAATGAGGTAGCGATCGCGAATGAGGCGGATGAGCTGTCCGTTGTTGATCTCCGGAATCAGCACGTGGTCGTACTGAGCCAAAAGAGTGCCCAAGTTGGCCGGAAACGGGTTCATGTATTTCACCTGAGCGTGTGCCACCGATTTGCCTTCGGCAAGGCATTCTTTTACGGCCGTTTTTATGGCACCATACGTAGATCCCCAACCCAGTATGAGCAACTTTCCGCTCGAGGGCCCCTGATCGATGGCTTGAGCCGGAACATCGTGGGCCACCCCATCTACTTTGGCTTGGCGCAACAGCACCATACGCTCGTGGTTGTCAGAGTCGTAGGAGATGTTTCCGGTTTCGTGCTCTTTTTCCAACCCACCCACTCGGTGCTCCAAGCCGGCTACGCCCGGAATGGCCCATGGCCTGGCCAGATGCTCGTTGCGGGTGTAGGGTAGAAAGGGCTTTCCGTCGGCTGCAGGTTGCGCAAAGGTTACCGGTATGGTTGGAAGCGCATCGGCGCTGGGAAAACGCCAAGGCTCTGCTCCGTTGGCAATGAATCCATCGCTGAGGAACATAACAGGAGTCATATATTTTATGGCCAACCGGCAGGCTTCAAATACGGTTTCAAAACAGTCGCTGGGCGAATAGGGCGCCACCACCACCACCGGCGCTTCTCCGTTGCGCCCATAAACAGCTTGCAATAAGTCGGCCTGCTCGGTTTTGGTGGGCAAGCCGGTGGAGGGGCCGCCTCTTTGTATGTTTAAAATCACCAGAGGCAGTTCCAGCATCAGCGCCAGGCCAATGGCTTCGGTTTTAAGGGCAATGCCCGGACCCGATGAGGCGGTTACCCCAAGGCTTCCTCCAAAAGAGGCACCAATGGCGGCACACACCGCAGCAATTTCATCTTCGGCCTGAAAGGTTTTTACACCGTATGCCTTATGTTTGGCCAGCTCGTGCAGAATGTCGGATGCAGGGGTAATGGGATAGGTGCCGTAGAAGAGGGTGAGGTTGGCTTTTTGAGCCGCCGCCACCAGCCCCAGGGCGGTAGCTTGGTTGCCCATGATGCTGCGGTACTCGCCCGAAGGCAACACGGCTTTTTTAACTTCCACCCGTGCATTGAAGGTTTCGGTGGTTTCGCCGAAATGATACCCGGCCAACAATACTTTGCGGTTGGCCTCTACCAATTCCGGACGCTTGCGGAAACGCTCCTCCAGACTTTTTATAGTAGATTCCATATCCCGGTTGTACATCCAATAGAGAAAACCCAGAATGAACATGTTCTTGCAACGATCGGCCTCTTTGGTGCCCAGCCCGCTGCCCTCTAGGGTTTGGCGGGTGAGTCGGGTAACCTCAAGTTCAATCACCCGGTATTGACCCAAGGATCCGTTGCGCAGGGGATTGTCTCCATCGGCATATTTGGCCAGCTTCAGGTTCTTAGGGTCGAAGCCGTCGGTGTTGGCAAGAATAACGCCGCCGGGTTTGAGCTGGCGCAAGTTGGCTTTTAATGCAGCCGCGTTCATCACCACCAACACATCGTAGTAGTCGCCCGGGGTGTTGATTTCGATGCTGCCGAAGTGCAGTTGAAAGCCCGAAACACCGGCCAGCGTGCCTTGTGGGGCGCGAATCTCAGCGGGGAAGTTGGGGAAGGTAGAAACGTCGTTGCCAAAGAGCGCAGCGGTTTCGGTGAACTGGCTTCCGGTAAGCTGGATGCCATCTCCGCTATCGCCTGCCAGGAGTATGGTTACGTCGGATAAAACGGTGTTGGGCGTCATAATGGAAATAAGTATCTGAAACCCTCAAGTCGGCGGAAGGTTCAGGCGGCAAAGGTATGGGTTTTACCTGCCCTTGCTCAGGCTTTCCAATGAGCCAGCGCACGGCCGGTCATGACCGGGGGTTGTGCTATGCCCATGAGCTGCAGCAGGGTAGGGGCTACATCGGCCAAACAACCCGCATCCAGCGATTCTACGCGCTCATCCAGCACCACAAAGGGAACGGGATTCATGCTGTGTGCGGTGTTGGGGCTGCCGTCGGGGTTAACGGCGTAGTCGGCGTTGCCGTGGTCGGCCAGCACCAGGGCGCTGTAGCCTGCAGCTTGCGCGGCCTCCAGGATGCGCCCCAGGCATTGGTCTACGGTTTCTATGGCCTGCACAATGGCCGAATAAACGCCTGTATGACCCACCATATCGGGGTTGGCGTAGTTCACACACACAAAATCAGGTGCTTCGGCACTCAACAATTCCAGCACGGCCTGGGTTACCCCTTCTGCGCTCATCTGGGGTTGCAGATCGTAGGTGGCAACCTTGGGCGAGGGCACCATGCGGCGCAGCTCTCCGCCAAACGGGGTTTCGCGTCCCCCCGAAAAAAAGAAGGTAACGTGCGGGTATTTCTCCGTTTCGGCCACCCGGGCCTGGCTTAACCCATGGCGGCTGATGACTTCACCCAGGGTATCTTCAAGGTTGTCTTTCCCGAACATAACGTTTACCTGATGAAAGGTATCGTCGTAGTTCGTCATGGTAACGTAGTGCAAGGGTATGGGATGCAGGCCTTGCTCCGGAAACGCCTGCTGGGTAAGGGCTTGGGTGATTTCGCGGCAGCGGTCGGTGCGGAAGTTGAAGCAGAGCACGGCATCGCCCGGTGCGATCAGGGCTCGGGGCTCCGACATGCCGTCGCTCACCACTTGCGGAAGAATGAATTCGTCGGTAATGCCTTCTGTATATTGTGCGGCAACGGCTTCGGTGGCACTCGAAACCAAGCGTCCGGATCCACGGGTGTATAGGTCGTATGCTAACTTTATCCGCTCCCAGCGCTTGTCGCGGTCCATGGCGTAGTAGCGGCCCACCACGGTGGCAATGCGGGCAGGGGTTTGGGCAACGGCTTCTTCCAGGCGGCTGAGGTAGCCCAATCCGCTCTTGGGGTCGGTGTCGCGCCCATCGGTAATGGCGTGTATCCACACCCTGCTCAGGCCGGCTTTTGCCGCTGCCTGGCACAGGGCCACCAGATGAGCCTGGGCGCTGTGTACCCCACCTTCCGAAACAAGACCAAGCAGATGCAGGGGCTTGTTGTGCTCCAGGCAATAGGCAAAGGCCGCACGCAAGGCCGGGTTCTGCTCAAAGCTTCCATCGGAAATGGCGCGGTTGATGCGCTCCAAATCCTGATAAACCACGCGCCCTGCACCCAAGTTCAAATGCCCCACTTCGCTGTTGCCCATCTGGCCCTCGGGCAGGCCCACGGCTGTGCCATAGGTGGTGAGGGTGCTGTGGGGCCAACGGCTCATCAGGTGGTGCATAACGGGTGTTTGAGCCGCCGCAATGGCATCGGTGGCGTCGCCTTTTCCAAGGCCCCAGCCGTCGAGTATAATCAAGAGGGTTTTATGATGCATGGCTTATGATGGAAACGAAACGGTAAAGGTGGCGCCCCGGGGCTGCGTGTCGCTCACCCATACCTTGCCCTTTTGCAAGGAAACGAGCTGCTGAACAATGTAAAGACCCAAGCCGGTGCCCTTGGTTTTGCGGGTTTCTTCGTTGCCGCTGCGGTAAAATTTTTGAAACACCTGCGCCTTGTCCTGCGCCGCAATGCCGGAACCGAAATCCACTACCTCCAACACCCAACCCTTTTCGGCTGCCCGCGCACGCACCTGAACAGGTGCGGTTTCCGGACTGTATTTCAACGCGTTCTCTACCAAATTCAGCACCACCGATTCCAACGCAGCAGCATCGGTAATGACCGGCAACGTAGAGGGCAATTGCATCTGTAGGCGCTCTCCCCACTTGTGTTTGAGCACCAACAACTTTTGACTGATGAAACCGGCTGCATCCAATGGTTCGGGATGCAACACCACGTGGTGGTTTTCGATGCGGGTAGCCAAAAGAATCTGCTCCGTTAAGGCATCCAGACGCTCCAGATCCGCCAGGCCCTGAGCCACCAAACGTGCCTGTGTTTCGGGCGGGAGTGCCCGTTTGCCAATGGTTTCCAACTGCAATCGGGCAGAAGCCATGGGCGATTTCAATTCGTGGGTAATGGAAAGGAGGAAGTTTTTCTGCTGCCTGCTCAGGGCCTCCATGCGCTGCAAGGATTTGCGCACCTGATACACGCCGGTAAACACCAGCCCAAGAAATACCAATCCTTCACCCGTAATCATCCACATCCGCTTTTGCAGCTTCCGCTCCAGGGCCAGGTTTTCTTGTTCAAGGTGCGCCGGATTGCTGTGCAAAAGCTCGTTGAGCTGGCTGCGCTGCTGGTACACCTCGTTGTTCAAACGCCCCATCAGCAGCAGCCACCAGCAAAATTGCAGCACCACATACACCACCAGCACATAAAACCAGCGCAGGGGTTTCGGACGGTTCAAAGCATCGGTGGGCATAATGGGTGCAAAGGTAAGGAAAGCCCGGGGGCCTTGCGGCCGCAAAATGGGTTGGTGGAAATTTGGATACCTTCGGGCCCATGTGGAAAGCGTTTCGCAACGTATGGTGGCTCGAGCAGCAACAAGATTGGCGTCAGAAGCAAGCGCTTTCGGGCATTCTTTTGTATGTGCTCGCCACCGTGTTCATTTGCTACCTGGGTTTCCAGAGCAGCATCTCCGCCCCTGTTTGGAACGCCCTGTTCTACATCATCCTTCTTTTTGGCGCCCTCAACGCCGTTACCCGCAGTTTTTTGAAAGAGACCAAGGGCAAGTTGCTCTATGCCCACACCCTCTTCGACCCCCGCGCTTTTTTGTTGGGGAAAATGGCCTACAACGCCGTCATCACCTGGTTGTTGGGTTTGGCTACGTTTGTATTATACAGCTTGTTCATACGCAACATGGTGCAGGATGTGCCCTTGTTTGTGTTGGTGCTCTCGCTTGCCAGCATTGGATTTTCCAGCATCCTTACCATGGTGTCGGCCATAGCCTCCAAAGCCGGCAACAACGTTAGTTTAATGGCCGTGCTCAGCTTTCCCATGCTCATACCCGAGCTCATCACTGTGCTGAAGGCGTCTAAGTTGGCGGTAGACGGCCTAGATCGAACCCTGGTGTGGCCTTCGCTTGCCGTGCTCCTCGCCCTGCAGGTGCTCGTGATGGCACTCGGTTGGTTGTTGTTCCCCTATTTATGGAAGGAGTAGCCGAAACCCAATTCACTCAAGGAAATACAGGCTATTCTGCCCGCATGATCTTGGTAGACGATCATCCTAGTGTTGCTCGATGGGGTGAAGCCCATCCTCAAAAAGCAGCGCCTCTAGCAAGTAGTTGGAGAGCCGCACGATGGACGTCGGAACTTGGAAATGTTGGAAAACTGCAAACCCGATCTCATGCTTATCGAAATCAGCATGCCCAACCCGGAAGGGCTGGAGCTTACCCGGGTTGTTAAAACAAGCCATCCCGAGGTGAAGGTGCTGGTGCTTTCCATGCATTCCGCCCCCCTAGGTGTTACGATCGGTTATGGCAGCCGAAGCTGAAGGCTATGTACTTAAGAAAGCCTGTAAAGAGAAGCCCGTGCACGCCATACGCCGCTTACTCGATCAGGGCACGTACTCTGCCGGCACGGTGATGGATGTCTTGCTCAAAGGCTTGCAAGAGGCAGAGGCTCCCAAGCTAAATACCCCCCTGATTACCGACGTTCTAACGCCTCGCGAGCTCGAGGTCCTACATCTCATAGTGGCCGAGCTCGACTACCGCCGAAATTACCGAGCGCCTGTTCAATCAGTTCCTACACGCCAGCCACACACCGAAAACACATGCTCGAAGGAACCCGGTCCTGCACCCTTTTAAGACTCATAAAATACGCGCTTTCACAAGGACTTTCCGGTTCGTTTTCAGGCAATTAAACCGCACAGCGGCAGCACCCTTTTTTCGCCGGTTAACGTTTCTTACGCTTAACCCAAATCCGGCTCCGAATGCGGGCTTCAGCTTATTTAGAATCAATTTAAATTGCAACATCTTAAAAGGTTTCGTCACGATTCCTTGACACGGGGAAATTTGTTGTGCTAAATTTGCCACCGGAAATGTGTAAAATTTCCGTAAAGGACCAACATAACTGTCTGTATGTCAATCAATTACAAAGGTTTTTCCCGCTTATCTGCGCAGGTTTGTGCCTGGGCTATGGGCTGGGCATTTTTGCTGTTGCTGGCTGTCCCGGCCGAGGCGCAAACCGCTGAAGAGAAAGGCGAGAAGCTTTTCAAGCAGAACTGTACCCAATGCCACGCCTTAGACCGCAAGGTGGTAGGCCCGGCCCTGGCAGGGGTTGCCGACCGTGTGCCTCAACCCTCCGAGCCATGGCTGATTAAGTGGATCAAGAACTCCCAGTCTTTGGTGAAAGCCGGAGATGGGTATGCGGTGAAAATCTTCACCGAGTACAATAAGTCCGTAATGCCTGCGCAGGCTTTGTCCGACGACGAGGTTAAAGATGTACTGGCCTACATCAAAAACCCTCCCGCAAAAGCCGGACCTGCCCCGGGCGCTGCACCGGCCGGTGCCACTGCTCCTGCTGCAGACGACAACACCATGGCCTATGTGCTCATGTTTTTGGGTGTGTTGTTCATCATCCTCATCGGCGTATTCAGCGGAATCCGCAAGAACTTAGAAAAACTCATCCGCCAGCGCGAAGGCAAGCCCGAGCCTGAGGTTTCTCCTTATGCCGGCCAAATCAGCGGTGCCGCACTTTGGTATTGGATGCGCAACCACAAAAAGCGGGTGGCCATTATTCTCTTAATTCTCGTTTCCTGGGGCGCCAAGTGGTCTTGGGACAGTATGATGGGCATTGGCGTGTACCAAGGTTACATGCCCGAACAACCCATCTGGTTCTCCCACAAAATTCACGCAGGCCAGAACGGCATCAACTGCCAGTATTGCCACTCCGGAGTAGAGAAGTCGAAGGTGGCTAATGTGCCTTCTGCTAATGTGTGTATGAATTGCCACAAGTACATCCAGGAAGGCACCATCTCCGGCAAAAAAGAGATTGCCAAAATCTACAAGGCATTGGATTACAACCCCGAGAAGCAGACTTACGGAACCAACACCAGCCCCATTCGTTGGGTGCGCGTGCACAACCTCCCCGATCACGTGTATTTCAACCACAGCCAGCACGTTAAGGTGGGCAAGATTGAGTGTACCGAGTGCCACGGAGAAATTGCCAAAATGGATACCGTTTATCAGCACTCACCCCTCACCATGGGCTGGTGCATCGATTGCCACCGCAAGACTGAGGTTAAGATGGCGGGCAACGATTACTACAACGAGCTGCACGCCAAGCTCAAGGAAAAATACAAGGGTCAGCCTATAACGGTGGCCAAAATGGGCGGCATTGAATGTGCCAAGTGCCACTATTAATCATCAACTGAACGTAATTGGTTTTCCCCCGCTTTTGAACGCAATATGAGCACAAAAAAATATTGGAAAAGCCTAGAGGATCTGAACGACTCACCGGAGTTGATCAAGAAGGCTTCTCAAGAGTTTGCCGAGCCCATTCCCATGGAGGACTTTCTGTCCGAATCGGGCAACAACAACGGACAACATCCGCGCAGGGACTTTCTTAAGTTTCTTGGGTTTTCGGTAACCGCTGCCACCCTGGCGGCTTGCGAAACACCTGTCCGCAAAGTAGTGCCATACGTGGTGAAGCCCGAGGAAATAACCGTGGGCGTTTCCAATTGGTACGCCAGCACGTTCTACGACGGACACGATTATTGCGAGGTTCTCGTAAAAACACGCGAGGGTCGTCCTATTAAGGTAGAAGGCAACAAACGTTCGCGTATTACCATGGGTGCCACCAACGCCCGCACGCAAGCCTCGGTTCTTTCTCTTTACGACGAGGCCCGTTTCCGTGGTCCGGTAAAAGGC
>JBEIVB010000212.1:0-2421 GCA_040374085.1 Flavobacteriales bacterium
CCAGCCGTTTAACCCAACACTGGCTCAGCGCCTGCAGTTCACCATAGACAGCATGCGCGCGGCAAACGGAATCAAAGGCATTTCGGCTTCTGTGTATGTTCCGGGCATGGGCAGATGGAAAGGGACATCGGGTATATCGAGTACGGGTGTGCCCATCAGTCCGTCCGTGGTGTTTGGCATCGGCAGCAACACCAAACTGTTTACCGGCGTGTTGCTGTTGAAACTGGCCGAACAAAATCTGCTCAGCCTCAGCGACTCCCTGCACGCATACCTTCCGCCCTTCAACAACATCAACCCAAACATCACCATACGCCAACTGCTGCACCACACCAGCGGAATCAGCGATGTGTCGAATGTTGCGGGGTATGCCGATTCCATGTTAACCAATCCCAACCGCTTGTACACCCCGGCCGAATTGATGACCTGGACCGGCCCTCCTCCGTTTGCCCCGGGCACAGACTGGAACTACTGCAACTCCAACTACATCCTGGCCGGTATGATTGCAGAGAGTGTTACCGGCCAATCGTATGGCGCATTGCTGAGCAGCCTGCTGCTTCAACCCTTACAACTCGACAGCACGTTTCTGGATGTGTACGAACCCATTCCCTACCCCATAGCCCATCCCTGGCAAGGCGGCGTAGATCATCATTCGGTTCCCAGAACTGCGCTCAACAGCGCGGCCTGGGCAGCAGGCGCCCTTTATTCCACCACCGGCGACCTAATCAAATGGTACCGGGCCTTAATGAACCAAAACGTTCTTTCTGCTGCAAGCTTTCAGGAAATGACCACCTTCATTGGGTCGGGTAGTTACGGCGTTGGGTTAGGCCAAGCCACGGTTTCCGGCAGAACGGTGTGGCAACACGGAGGCAGCATTTGGGGTGGATACAATTCGTTTATGTTATACGATCCCTCATCCGGAACCATCGTTTCGGTGCTCATCAACCAGCTTCCGGGACAAGCCATGGAGTTTGCCGCACAACTGTTTGATGCTGCCGTAGATTTCACACTCGACCTCCCAAGCGTTGCCGCATCGGCACCGGGGGCACGGGCGTTCCCCAATCCGGTGGCATCTCAGGTTTCGGTTTCCATACCCAATGAGAGGATTACACGCATTCGGGCCTTCAACAGCGTTGGGCGTCTTTGTGCCGATGAACCAAATTTCAACCTCAATATGGATGGCCTTTCGCCCGGCGTCTACCTCCTATTGGTGGAAACAACCTCCGGAGCACATTCAGTAAAGGTTATAAAAGAGTAAAGGGTGTTTGGGAAGACCTTATTTTTCTATGCCCGAATACTTTTTATAAATCGCTCGGTATCCCAACAGGCGTCCAATGGGTGCAACGATGTTCATCAGTACTTTTTGAACCCCAACGGGAATATCGGCTAAATAAGATTTGCTGTCGAAGTATTTGAGCGACACCAACTCTTGAACCAACCCATACTTTCCGTTTTTGCTTTTTCCATCGGCTGCAAGCCCCACCAGGTTTTCAATTAAATAATCGAAGTCCAAGGCCGGTGTTACCGATTGTATGTACACCAGGGGTTCCGGGTCGTTGTTGTAATGATTGTGGGGTGCGTTTTTGGGCAGCAGCAGGCGTTCTCCTGCCGCAATTTTTTGGATTTTGCCTTCAAAGAAAACGGTCAACGTTCCGGATACCACCTCAAACGTTTCGTCTTGAAGAACGTGGAAATGCTTGGGCACCAGTTGCCCTTTGCTGTTGATGGTGGCCTTTATGGTAACACGCACGCCACTCGTGTCTTGGGCGGTTTCCAAAAACTCATAAGAATCTCCGTTGGTTGGGTTGATCAGCAGGTCTCCTTTGGTGGGCATTTTTATTATGTTGGAATGGTTTCTTACTTTGTCTATTGGGTTTTCTACCCTATGCGTAGGCTCCAAAAAGCGCTCTTCCGCGCATGCTGCGCGTAGGGTGGTGGAGATTCTCAAGAAAAAAAAACCGCGCCTGAAGCGCGGTTCTGAAGCTTACCTGTTAAATTTTGGCCTTCACCAAATCGTTGATGCCCATGGTGCGGCGGGTCCAGGTAAATTTCCCTTTAGAGAAAGAGCCAATGGGCCATCCGTTCCAAAGCACCGAATTGCCCTGAGAATCTTTATAGTTATAAAAAGGTTGCGTACTAGGGGTAAACTCCCAAATCATGGTATTGGCGGTTTGAGGTGCGCTCTTGCTGCCCCAAAGGCTAGTGCCGGTGGTCTTGTCGGGGAAAGAAACCGATACGTTGGTAAACTTGTGGTAAACGGTTTGTTGCAGCCAACTGGTGTTTACGCCAATGATTTGTAAAATGTCGGTTAAGGCGCCTCCTGCAATGGCCGTGGCCTGCAGCTTGTACTCTACCGTAAAGACGTTGGCCACGCCTTCCCCCACAAAAAACTCACCTGTGTTGAAACGGAAGTTGGCATAATCG
>JBEIVB010000142.1:0-5162 GCA_040374085.1 Flavobacteriales bacterium
GTTCCGGTTTTGCAACGGCCTCGCCTCTGGCTTGCGCTGGGCGCTTTGGCGCTTTCGCTTGCCCCTCAGGCCTGGGTAATGCTGCAACGCTTTTGGGCCGAGGCCCACGGCACAAGCTGGCTGGCTCCTCCCCGGTGGGACAGTTGGTTTGAGCTCTTGCACCATTTCTCTACCCGCACTTGGGTGGCCGCAGCCGCCTTGGTTGCCCTTGCCCTGGCCGGGGTGCGGGCCTGGCTCGATAGGCCCCTGCAACCGCACTCCCTGGGCTTCCTCGCCTGGTGGTTCTGGATACCCCTCATGGGCACCTTTCTGGTTTCGTTCTGGATGCCGGTATTTCATAACCGATATCTAATCATTCTTGCACCTGCGTTTTACCTGAGTCTGGTGCACGGCATCTCCAAACCCTTTGTTCCCTTGCCCTGGCTGGTGCGGCATCTGCGCTGGGTGTTGCCCACGTTGTTTGTGTTGGGCTGCCACTACCGCATCGACAATACCTGCCGCTTTCGGGAGGTGAGCCTCGACCTGCATGAATATCCTCCCCACATGCCGGTGGTGGTGCATCCTGCCTGGAGGGCCCTCAACCTCATGTATTACGCCAACCCTTCTGCACAGGGTCCGGGTCCGGCACCCGATTCGCTGAACCCCCGCGTTTTCGCCGCCTACGGCCCCTCCGACCTAACCCCTCTGCTGCAGCACGATACCTTGGCTTACCTCTACGGCGAGGGCCAACCCAACCTCGACCAGGAGCCCATTGCCCTCGCCCTGTCTCGCACCCACCGCCTTACCCAGGTGATGCACTACAAAGGCCGAGAAACACTTTCCATCTGGGTGCGTTCCAAACCCTAAGTCGATTTAATTCATCGAATGTTATTACCTTGCAGCATGATTTCTAGGGTTGTTCACGGGTGGTTGGCCTTGCAGGTGTTGGTGGTTTCCTTGCTGCCTACTCTCGATGCAGACCAATGGAGCAAGCTGCCACAGCTCTGGGAACATTATCGTGTGCATCGTCAAACAGAAAACCAAAACCTCGGCCTGGGCGATTTTTTGGTGATGCACTACGGCCATTCTGCCCACCGCAACGCCGAAAACCACAGCCACCTTCCCCTCAAAGAGCATTGCGGAAGCCTCACCTGGATGAAGAGCATACCCACCGCTCCGGTTCTGGCGGCACCGGTGGTTCAGCTTCCCAACCAAAGCTTCGTTTACCTCTCGTTTACCCCTCCATTTCCTCCTTCCAACATCTGGCAACCTCCGCGATTGGCGTGATCATCTGATCGTGTTTCACCGAGACAGCGAATGCGCTGTTTCATAACATTTTCATGTTGCCATGATTCAATCCATCATTTCCTTTTCCCTCCGGCAGAAACTGTTGGTGGGCCTATTTGTGTTGGGCCTCTTGCTTTGGGGCGGATGGTCGCTGAGCCGCTTGCCCATAGATGCGGTGCCCGACATCACCAACAACCAGGTGCAGGTCATTACCCAGAGTCCGGCACTGAGTGCCCTCGACATGGAGCGTTTGGTTACGTTTCCCCTCGAGATGAGCCTCAAAACCATTCCGGGCATACGCGAGCTGCGCTCTTTCTCGCGCTTTGGGCTCTCCATCATCACCGTGGTGTTCGACGATGATGTGGACGTTTATTGGGCGCGTCAGCAGGTTACCGAGCGCATGCGCATGGCCGAGTCGGAGATTCCGCAGGGCTCCGGCACGCCCGAGCTGGCGCCCGTTACCACCGGGCTGGGCGAGATTTATCAATACATTTTGCGTCCTCTGCCCGGCTACGAAAGCGTGTACAACACCCAGGAACTGCGCACCCTGCAAGACTGGGTGGTGCGCCGGGGGCTGCTGGGTACAGAGGGCATTGCCGATGTGAGCAGCTTCGGTGGCTACCTCAAGCAGGTAGAGGTGGCCCTCTTTCCCGAGCGCCTTCGCCAATACGGGGTTTCGGTAGCGGAGGTGTTTGATGCCCTCCAGCGCAACAACCAAAACACGGGCGGGGCCTACATCGAACACGGTCCCAACAGCTACAGCATCCGCACCGAGGGGCTTTCCACCACCCTCGAGGAGGTGGGCGCCCTGGTGGTGCGGCCCATGGGCACCAGCACGGTGTTGCGCATCCGCGATCTGGCCGATGTGCGCTACGGCTCGGCCATTCGCTACGGGGCCATGACCCGCAACGATGAGGGCGAGGTGGTGGGCGCCGTGGTGATGATGCTCAAAGGAGCCAACTCATCCTCCGTCATAGAGGCCGTGAAAAAACGCATGGCCGTGGTGCAGCGCCTGCTGCCGCCCGGTGTGCGCATAGAGCCCTACCTCGATCGAACCAAGCTCGTAGACCAAGCCATACACACGGTGGCCAAGAACCTGGCAGAAGGCGCCCTCATCGTGATTCTGGTGCTGGTGTTCATGCTGGGCAACCTGCGCGCCGGACTCGTGGTGGCCTCGGTGATTCCTCTGTCTCTGTGTTTTGCCTTCGGCTTTATGCACCTCTGGGGCGTTTCGGGCAACCTCATGAGCCTGGGTGCCCTCGATTTTGGACTCATCGTAGACGGAGCCGTGATCATCGTGGAGAGCGTGGTGCACGGATTGCACCTTCACCTGCAACGCAAAGGCACCCTCACCCGACCCGAGTTCAACGGTCTGGTGGGCGAGCAGTCGGGCCGCATGATGCGGGCTGCGGCTTTTGGTCAGGCCATCATCCTGGTGGTATACCTGCCCATCCTCAGCCTGGTGGGCATAGAAGGAAAGATGTTTAAACCCATGGCCCAAACCGTGGTTTTTGCCTTGATAGGCGCTTTCGTCTTAAGCCTCACCTATGTGCCCGTGGCTTCGGCCCTTTTGCTGAGTTTGAAGAAGCCCAAGCGGGTGCCGTTCTCCGAGCGCATCCTCAACCGCATTCAGGGCCTCTACAGCAAAACCCTGGAGGTGGTGCTGGTCCGTCCTAAGACCGTGCTCCTTGCGGCATTGGCCGCCCTGATCCTAAGCGCCACCCTGTTCTCGCGCCTGGGAGGAGAGTTCATACCCACCCTCGAAGAAGGCGATTTTGCCGTGGAGACCCGCGTTCCAAAAGGCAGCAGCCTGGAGGTTACCCGGCAAGCGGCCACACAGGCAGCGCACATCCTCAAAACGCGGTTTCCGGAGGTGCTGCGGGTCGTGGGCAAGATCGGCACCTCCGAAATCCCCATAGACCCCATGCCTATGGAAGCCTGCGACCTTATTGTGGTGCTGAAAGACCGCTCGGAGTGGACCTCTGCCCACACCCGCGAAGAGCTGGCCGCCCTTATGGAGGAGGCCCTGAAAGAGGTGCCCGGTGCCACGTTTGGCTTCCAGCAGCCCATACAGATGAGGTTCAACGAGCTCATGACGGGTGCCCGACAGGATGTGGTGGTGAAACTCTACGGAGAAGACCTCGACACCTTGGCGCATTATGCCCAAAAGCTCGGCGCGCTCTCGCGCACGGTAGAAGGTGCACGCGATGTGTTTGTGGAGCAGGTTACCGGTCTCGATCAGGTGGTGATCCGCCACAAGCCCGAGGCCCTAGCGCGCTACGGCCTGTCGGTGGAATTTGTGAACGAGTCCGTAAACCTCAGCTTTGCCGGACAGGCCTCCGGAAAGATCTACGAAGGCGAGCGCCGCTTCGACCTGGTGGTGCGCATGGCAGGCCCGCACCGCACCGGCCTCGAAGATGTGCGCAGATTGCCCATTGTGCTTCCGGGCGGACAAAGCATACCCCTCGAGGCGGTAGCCGATGTGCGCATCGAAAACGGTCCCAACCAGATCCAGCGGGACGATGCCCGCCGCCGCATCATGGTGGGATTTAACGTGCGGGGCCGCGACGTGGAGCGGGTGGTGTCTGACCTCCGCCGAGCCGTAGCCAAAGGTCTGCGCCTGCCCACCGGCTACGAGATTACCTACGGCGGGGCTTTCCAAAACCTGGTGGAAGCCAAAGCCCGCCTGAGCGTGGCCCTTCCTCTCGCCCTGCTGCTCATCCTCATCATGCTTTACTTCAGCTTTCAGTCGGTGCGCATAGGTCTGCTCATCTTTTCGGCCATTCCCCTCTCCGCCATAGGCGGGGTGTTGGCCCTTTGGCTGCGGGGCATGCCTTTCAGCACCTCGGCAGGCATAGGCTTCATAGCCTTGTTTGGCGTGGCGGTGCTCAACGGCATTGTGCTCCTGGTGGCGTTTGAAGAGCTTCGAAAGAATGGCGTAAACGACGCCACCGAACGCGTACGCCTTGGCACAGCCCAGCGCCTGCGTCCCGTGCTCATGACGGCTCTGGTGGCCAGCCTGGGCTTCCTTCCCATGGCCCTCTCTACCAGCGCCGGAGCTGAGGTGCAGAAGCCTCTGGCCACGGTGGTGATGGGCGGGCTGGTAAGCGCCACCCTCTTAACCCTGTTGGTGCTGCCCCTGCTCTACGTGCGCTTTGGCACCGCCCGACGGGGTGCCGCAGTTGTTTTGTTGCTGCTGTTGGTTCACGCAAGCGACCTTTCGGCACAGTCCATACGGAGCGAGGCAGAGCTTCTGCAGCAGGCTTTGCGTGCCCACCCGGCCATGCAAGCGGCCGAGGCCGAGCAGCAAGCCGCCAAGGCCCTCGAGTCCACGTGGTGGAGCCTGTCTCCCACCGAAGCGGGCTATCAGCAAGGGCAGATCAGCAGCCTCGCCACCGACAACCTGTTTAGCCTCAGCCAGGATCTGCCCAGCCTCAGCGCCTTGGTGGCCACCCGTCGCGCCTTGCAGGCTCAGACCCGTTTGGGCGAGGCCGAGGCGGCAGAGCAGAAGCGCATGCTGGTGCAGGCCTTGCGCATGCGCTGGCAGCACCTGCTGTTGGCCCGCGCTCTGCTGGTGCAGCAACGTCAGGCCGACTCCCTCATGACCTGGGTAGAAGAGCGGGCCCGGCGCCGTTATGAGGCCGGCGAAGGCACCCGCCTCGAGTGGGAGACCGCCCGCCTGAGGGCATCCACCGCCCGTCAGCAGATGGCCACCACCACCCGCGAGGCCGAGCGCAACAAGAGCGTGCTGGCCATTTTGGCCGGGGTAGAGGCCACCGCCCTGCAACCTCCCGATACCCTCGCAGCCCTCCCTTCCGACACCCTTCAGAAGCCCGAGCAACAGCCCTCCTGGCTGCGTTGGAGCGCGTTGGAGGCCATGCAAGACGCCGAGGTCA
>JBEIVB010000168.1:0-3985 GCA_040374085.1 Flavobacteriales bacterium
AGCGCCTGCAGCCGGGCACCCAAAGCTTAGACCTGCGCCACCTGGGTGCAGGGGTGTTTGAATATGGCCTACAGGGCCTGCCCACCCAAGGCAAGCTGGTGTTGGCCCCATAAACGGTTTTCAAAACCGCCACCGAACTATGTTCCGCTGTTTGGAATGGGGGGTAATGGTCTTTTGGATGGCCATCTGTGGTTGCTGATAACCACAGATGGCCTATCCATAGAAATAACCATAGCGCAAGGCCGGTGCTTGGGTTACCGGTAAAGGTAAAAGATGATTGTTTTTAATGCATCAATACGGTATAATTAGTTTTTTTTTATTATTAAATAACTTTTGGCTGATTCGCAAGATTCTTTTGGGTATTAGCTTGCCAAGATTTGGAAATCAGAACCGGATTGGTTGCTCTTGTGCAATGCACCTGCTGGCGCAGTGCGGGGCAGAGGCCATAAAAAAAAACACCCCCCGAAATTCGGAGGGTGACTTTGGTGATTCCGCTGGGGCTCGAACCCAGGACCCCAACATTAAAAGTGTTGTGCTCTACCAACTGAGCTACGAAATCGTAAAGCGGGTGCAAATATAGGTTGCTTTTTGAAACCTGCAAGACCCAAATAGAAAATGCAAATTACCCTCCCATACCTAGCCTCCGTTCTACTGGGCGTTTTTGTACCTTCGCAGGCCTTTTAACTGCGAAAACGCATGGTTTCATGAAGATATTGGTCTTGTTCACAGAACTGGCTGAGTATGTGTTGGCATGCCTCAACGAATTGGCCGAAGTGAGTGGCGCGGAGGTTCACGTGGTCCGGTATCCGGTAAACCAGGAGGCTCCATTCCAATTTACCGGTATGCATCCACGGGTGGTGTTGCACGACCGAAGCCTGTTTGGTGAAAACGAGTTGGTTGATGTGGCCTACAAGTTATCGCCTCAACTGGTCATGGTTTCAGGTTGGAAAGACAAAGGCTATTTGAAAGTGGCCAAAGCCTTTCACGGTCGCGTGCCTACCGTATTGTTGTTCGACAACAAATGGAAAGGCGGACTGAAACAAACGCTTGCCTCGCTGATTTCACCTTTTCATCTGCGCAAGCGTTTTTCGCATTGCTTTGTTCCGGGGCCCGAGCAAGCCGTGTTTGCGCGTAAGCTGGGTTACCCATCCAACCGCATCCTTCAGGGTTTTTATTGTTGTGACACCGCGCATTTCTCTCGCATCTTCCAAGATGTTTTTCCAGCCAAACGGGCCTCCTTTCCCCGCAGGCTGTTGTATGTTGGGCGTTACTACGATTTTAAAGGCATAAGCGATCTCTGGCAGGCATTTTCTCGATTGCATCGTTTTCATGCAGAGGGGTGGGAGCTTTGGTGCTTGGGCACCGGTGATGTGCCTCCTGCAGTTCACCCATCTATAAAGCACTTTGGCTTTGTTCAACCTCGCGACATGCAACCCTTTTGGCTCAGACCGGTGCTTTTGTCATGCCCAGCCGCATCGAACCTTGGGGCGTAGTGCTTCAGGAGATGGCGTGTGCCGGCTTTCCGCTCTTGGCAAGCCGTGAGGTGGGTTCGGCGGTAACCTTTTTGAAAGAAGGAGAGAACGGTTTTCTGTTTGAAGCCGGAAATGTAGACGCCTTGGAACTTGCTTTGGCACAGATCATGGAGAAATCGGGTGCAGAACTTGCTGCGATGGGGGAGAGCAGCCATCGGTTGGGGCTTACCCTAACGCCAACCTTGTGGTCGAAGAAACTGTTAGGCATACTCACATCATAATGTTTTAGCTATGTGCGGCATCAGTGGAATAATGGGTTCAACCGACATACCCGGTGTGCTCGACCGCATGAATCGGGCTCAGGCCCACCGCGGTCCGGATGATTCCGGAACCTGGCATGATTCTTTTGTGGGCTTGGCTCAGCGCAGGCTTTCCATCATAGACTTAAGTTCGGGAGGGCACCAACCCATGAGCGATCCGAGCGGACGGTTTACTTTAACCTTCAACGGAGAGATTTACAACTTTGAAGAAGTGCGGGCCGAGCTTACCAGACGTGGATTTCAGCCCGAATGGAAAACCCGATCCGATACCGAAGTGCTGCTCTACGCCTTTATCCATCTGGGTCCGGCTTGTCTTGATTTGCTCAACGGCATGTTTGCTTTTGGGGTATGGGACAACCAGCGCAAACGCCTCTTTCTTGCGCGCGACCGCATGGGCATAAAGCCTTTGTATTATTACCACGATGCCGGTCATTTTGTTTTTGCCTCTGAGGTTCGAGCCCTATTGGCTTCGGGGCATGTACCGCGTGAGCTCGATCCCGAAGGGCTGGATGATTACCTGCGTTACCAAACCGTGCATGCTCCCAAGACCTTGCTGAGGGGTGTTTACATGCTTTTGCCCGGCACCTTTGCCGAGTTGGACCTCGAAGGCGATCGTCCGGGTCCCTTGCATCACAGCGTTTATTGGCAACTCGGACAGGGCCACCTGCTCGTGTCGGAGGTGAGTGCCGAGGAAGCTCAGCATAGGGTGCGGCATCTGCTCACCGAGTCGGTTCGGAGGCGATTGGTGGCCGATGTTCCCTTCGGTGCCTTTTTGAGTGGGGGCATAGACTCCTCTGCCGTGGTGGCGCTCATGGCCCAGGTGAGTACCCAACCGGTGCGTACGTTTTCGGTAGTTTTTGATGAGGAAGAGTTCAGCGAGGCTCGCTATGCACGAATGGTGGCGGAGCGCTATGGCACCCAGCATACTGAGATTCGGTTACAACCCGAAGATTTTAAAAACCTTTTGCCCTTAGCCCTCGATGCCATGGATCACCCGAGTGGCGATGGCCCCAACACCTATGTGGTGAGTAAAGTAACCCGTGAGGCGGGCATCACCATGGCCTTGAGCGGATTGGGAGGCGATGAAGTTTTTGCTGGTTACGACGTGTTTCATCGTGCCCAGCGCCTGGAGAGATTATCGTGGCTGGGCAACATACCGGCCTTGCTCCGTAGGCCTGCCGGCGAGGTGTTGCGTTTGGCCCGGGGTGGGGTTGCGGGCGACAAGCTCGCCGAGCTTTTTGCCGCGCCCAACTGGTCGTTTGGAAAGACTTATCCCTTGGTGCGCGCGGTGCAACAGGATGCCATGCTTATGCGGTGGAAGAGGGGAGGGCATCTTCACGCCAACCGTGTGGAGGCTCTGGCGGCATGGGCAGAAAGGGCTTATCCGGGGGCAAATCAGCTTCTCAGCCGGGTTTCTGTGGCAGAGATGACCTCCTACATGCAAAACGTGCTGCTGCGCGATACCGATCAAATGAGCATGGCCGTGGCTTTAGAGGTGCGGGTTCCGTTTTTGGACTATACCCTAGTGGAATATGTGATGCGCTTGAGCGATGCTTTGAAACAGCCCACTACACCCAAAAGGCTGCTGGTGTCGGCCCTGTCTGACCTGCTTCCTGAGGCCGTGGTGAACCGTCCTAAGATGGGCTTTACCCTACCTTGGAAACACTGGATGAAAAACGATTTAAAGACCTTTTGTGGCGATCATTTGAGGGCATTGGAGCAGCGCGAGTACATCGTACCCGGCACCATGACCGATCTATGGAGGCGCTTTTTAGCCGACGACCCACGTGTAACCTGGTCGCGCATCTGGTACCTGGTGGTGCTTGAACACTGGCTGCAACGACATGTCCGATAA
Source organism: Flavobacteriales bacterium (assembly GCA_040374085.1). Lineage (GTDB taxonomy): Bacteria > Bacteroidota > Bacteroidia > UBA4408 > UBA4408 > JBEIVB01. The sequence continues at coordinate 3,648 of JBEIVB010000168.1, forward strand.
CGCTGATGTACGCCCTCATGTGGGGCTATTTATAGACTGGTATCTTCCGGGTTTCCGGGCGGGTGGCCCCATTCAATCCATGGCCAACCTGGTGGCGCACCTCTCTTCTGATTTTAGGTTTTAGGTGATTACCCGCGACACCGATTACACACAAACCACCCCCATGCCAAAAATTGTCTCAAATGCCTGTAATGAATTGGAGAACGGCACGCGTGTTTATTATTGTTCTTTTCAGGCATTGAGCTATTCCTCCATGCTTGCATTGGTTCAGGCAGAGGGCTTTGATGCGGTTTATGTGAACGGCATCTTCTCCCGGGCCTTCTCTCACTGGCCGTTGA
>JBEIVB010000238.1:0-1592 GCA_040374085.1 Flavobacteriales bacterium
ATGAGGCCGGCGAAGGCACCCGCCTCGAGTGGGAGACCGCCCGCCTGAGGGCATCCACCGCCCGTCAGCAGATGGCCACCACCACCCGCGAGGCCGAGCGCAACAAGAGCGTGCTGGCCATTTTGGCTGGGGTAGAGGCCACCGCCCTGCAACCTCCCGATACCCTCGCAGCCCTCCCTTCCGACACCCTTCAGAAGCCCGAGCAACAGCCCTCCTGGCTGCGTTGGAGCGCGTTGGAGGCCATGCAAGACGCCGAGGTCAAGCAAGAGCAGGCCTTGTTGCGCCCCCGTTTGGCTCTGGGGTATTTCAACCAAAGCCTCATCGGCTATCAGGGCGAAGGAGCAGACCGCTTCTTCTACACCCGCCAGAACCGCTTCGATGGTTTCAGCGCCCGCCTCATGCTCCCTCTTGGGGCGTGGCTGCAGCCCGCACGAGTACAAAGCGCCCGTTTGCGCAGCAGGGCAGCAAAAGCCCGCACCCAATCGTGGAAACGCAACAGCCAGGCCGCCTACGAGCAGTTCCGCCAGCGGGCAGAGGCAGCCCGCGAGCTTATGCTGTTTGCCCAAACCCAGCGCGTGCCCTCCGCTCGCCTGGTTATGAACCTCGCCCTCAATGCCTACCGTGCAGGCGAGGTGCCGCATACCGAAACGGCTCTGGCCATAGACCAGTACCTGCAAGCCTTGCAAAGCCTTAACCAGGCCACCTTCGAATACAACCTTTCGTTAATAGAATGGCAAACCTATGCCGTACAACCTTGATGCAATGAAAACCACAGCAATTCTTTTGGCGCTTGCCCTTTTCTGCGCGTGCCAGAACAAGCCCGAGGGTTTGGAAGGTGCCGATGCCGAGCCTCAGGCCATCACCCTCAGTCCACAGGCACTGCAAGCCCTTTCGCCCACCTACGACAGTTTGCGTAGGGTAGAGGTGAGCACTCCCTTGGCCCTGAACGGAAAGGTGGATGTGCCGCCTCAAAACCTCATCACCGTGCCGGCTCCGGTGGCGGCGTATGTGCGCGAGACGCACCTGCTGCAAGGCATGGTGGTGGCACCGGGCGAGGTGCTGGCCACCCTGGAAGGGCCGGAGGTGGTGCAGGTGCAGCAAGATTACCTCGAGGCGGCAACGCAAGAGCGCCTGTTGGCCCTGGAGCTCGAGCGCCAGCAACGCCTGCGCAGCGCCGACGCCAACGCCCAGAAAACCCTAGAGCAGGCCGAGGCACAGCACAGCCTTGCCCTAACCCGCAAGCACGCCGGCGCCGAACGCCTTCGCCTGCTGGGACTAAAACCCGAAGGCCTCACCCCGGAGCGCATTAAAGCCCAAATAGAGCTCATCAGCCCCATTCGGGGGTATGTGAAAGAGGTTCATGTGAACCGCGGTCAATACCTGCAAGCTGCACAGCCCCTTTTTGAACTGGTGCACACGGCCCACTTGCACATAGAACTTTCTGCCCTCGAACAAGACCTGCCCCGTTTGGCCGAAGGTCAGCCCATTCGTTTTGGGGTGGCCGGCGAAGAGGGGATGCCCCACCGCGCACAGGTGCACCTGCTCGGACACAACGTAGAATCGGGCAACGTGGTGCGGGTGCACGGACACAT
>JBEIVB010000034.1:0-24096 GCA_040374085.1 Flavobacteriales bacterium
CGTGCGTTACGGTTCCGATGCCATTGCGGGAGTTATTCTTGTTGAACCGCGCCCTTTGGCGGATTCAGCAGGAACCCGCGGAGAGATTGTACTTGTAGGAAATACCAACGGCAGAGGAGGTGCATCCTCTGCATACGTAGAGCACACCTTCCCTCGGTTAAAGCCATTGTCTTTTCGTTTGCAGGGTACATTCAAACAAGCAGGCTCTCTATCTGCTCCAACCTACAATCTTGCGAATACTGGCGTAAAAGAATACAATTTCTCTTATGCCATTGGTTGGAAGAAGGCGAATTACGGAGCCGATGTTTTTTACAGCCAGTTCAACACAACACTCGGCATTCTGGGCCCTTCGCATTTGGGAAATCTCACCGATTTGCGCAACGCCCTAAAGAGCTCTGTGCCGGCCGAGACGGGTGATTTTTCGTATCGCATACGACGACCTTATCAAACCGTATCTCATGAATTGGTTACGGCGCGTGCTTGGTGGAAAACAAGTAAGCGTGGAAAGTTGATGGCACAGTATGGAAGGCAATACAACCTGCGCAGTGAGTTCGATAAACACAGAAGCCTGAGCGATAGTCTTGCCGGCGTTGAAAATCCTGAGTTGCAGTTCGAAATTACCACGCATACAGGTGAGGTGGTATTGGAGCATGGCTTTTTGAAAAAGGGAAGTGGTGCTGTTGGTGTTTCCGGAATGTATCAGAAAAACACCTACAATGGCCGAGCACTCATTCCCAATTTCATCAATCAAGGTGTTGGCCTTTTTATTATGGAAAAGTATCCTGTTGGGCCTTTCACGATTGAAGTAGGCGGACGATTCGATGTGCGCGACCTTCAGGTTTTCCGTTATGCATTTGTTCCGGGTGTGGGTAATGTTCTTCAGCGCCCAACGCATTCTTTCCAAGGTTTTGCCGGAAATGCAGGGATATTGTATCAACGCGATACCACCTGGCAGGTTTCACTGCATGCAGGCACTGCGTGGAGGCCCCCTTCTGTTAACGAACTCTACAGTTTTGGGCTGCATCATGGAGCTGCTGCCATGGAATACGGCGATGCCAACCTTGGTACGGAACGAACGCTCAATTACATTGCATCGGTAAGAAGTAATGCGGTCCGTAATCTTTCCATCGATGTCTCCGCTTACCTGCACGACATGCGCAACTTCATCTACAGGCGCCCTATGTCACAGCCGGTAGTCACCATCAGAGGAGCGTTTCCAAGTTTCTTTTATGCGCAAACACATGCCCTGCTCCGAGGTTGCGATGTTTCCGTAGCATACCGCATCCATTCCCGCGTCCAAATTGGAGCAAAGGCCTCTTGGCTTAGGGCATGGGATAAAACCGCAAGAGAATGGTTGATTTTTATGCCCAGCGACCGATACGAAGCAGAGGCAACGTATCGATTTAAGTCGCGGGGAATAATGCGATCCTCCTCCGCAACATTCTCTTGGACTTATGTTACCCGTCAAAATCGGGTGCCGGGAAACTTGGATTTTGCTTCCCCTCCGGCAGCATATCACCTTTTGAATCTTCATCTTGCCTGCACGCTCACGGCTTGGAACCGACCGATTGAGCTGGGCTTTTCTGTGTACAATATAGCCAATGTACGATACCGCGATTACCTCGATCGGTTCCGTTATTTCGTTGATGCAATGGGACGCAATATGACCTTGCGCCTGGCTATCCCTTTGCACCGCCAACCTTAATCAAAACAAACAACTCGTTTCATTAAAACATGAAAACAGCAAAAAAACTCATAACAATCTCCTTTTCTTTAATCGCCACGCTGTGGTTTGGATGTAAGAAGGATTCAGATTTGGTTAAAGTACCACAACCCGTAGAGAACGAGCCCGAGGTGGTTACCACATTAAAGCTTCTGTTTACCGATTCCGCTGATGCTGCAAATGTGCGCTCCGCAATGTTCAGAGATCCGGATGGTGACGGCGGAAACGGCCCCGATGTGTTCGATACCATTCGCCTGCAATCAAATAAGACTTGGTACGCACGCATTGTTCTGCTCGACGAAACAAAAGTGCCGGCAGACTCGGTCTCAAAGCAAATTGAAAGAGAGAAAAACGATCATTTGTTTTGTTTTACTCCCACGGGATCTGCGCCTTCGGTGGTAATAACCGATAGGGATGGTAATAATCTGCCGTTCGGTATGCGTTCGACATGGCGATCTTCAGTTTCGGGAAGTGGGTTCATGAAGGTTTCTCTGAAACACCAGCCGGGAACAAAAAATGGAAACTGCGCCGGCGGGGATACCGATATTGAGGTTAATTTCACAGTAAAAGTTGAATAATCAATAAATTATGAAAATGAAAAAATCAGCAAACTGTATTGCCATAGTTGCAATCTTCGCATTTGCCTCCTTTGGCTGCAACAAAACCAGTTTTTATACCAATAGACTTGGCGACGCCGAATGGTCTGCTCAGGAACTATCGGTGGATGGCGTAAATCAAGTTGAACTTCCCAGTTGGGATTTATCGGACTGCGATCCTTATGATGAATCTTGTACAGGTGATTGGGAAATTCATGGAGGGAAGAGCTCTTTTGTTTGGCAGTTCAGAGAGGCTGCCAACAGGTTTGAAATTTCAAATCAATCTGTTACAACCGGAGATCACTCCACAGATGAAGCGGTTATTCAGTGCCAGCAATTTAGTGGTGTGTATGACGTTGTGAAAAGAGAAAAGGATGCAATGGAGTTTACCTCAACCAAAACACTTGGATTTACGGGTAAGAAGGTGGTTATAAAAATCACAAGGGGAGGGCACAGCCATTGATATCAATGGGCGGAGCTTTTTGATTCCAGCCAAAGAAATGCGATTTGAATACCGGCTCTCGAACAGGGGTAAATTGTCAGCACTTAGCAGAGAGTTTACCCCTTTTTTATAAATGACCCGTTTTCACAAGGTCTCAGTATAATGTCGGTAAGGGCTGAGTATACGTAAAATGGAATGTCGGCATTTTCATTTAAACCGTATACATTTATTCCGATGTAACCCAAATGGGTATGGTTTGTCGAAGCCTTTGATGGTATAGAGTAAGAAGGTAAAAGCCAGTTCTCAACTTGGTGATATCAATAGTTCTTTCCTGTGGAATTGTATGTTGTTCTACAAATCTTCCACAAACATCATAAACTGCGTATTGATTGAAGCGTTCAAGGTTGTTCAATTGCTGTATTCGGTTCGTGTATTTAAGCCACACACTTGAATGTGAAATCTCATTCAATGGGGTACAAACATCAATAAAGACTGAATCCATTGCACTTCCTGAGCATCCATTTTGATCGGTGAATGTGTACATTACATCAACGAATTCATTGATTATGCCTGACGCATTCAAGTTTATGCTTTGTACTCCGTTAATGAAGTAGGAACCACCACTTGGTACACCTCCGGAAAGTGTTAGAGGTGCATCGGTGCTGCACATGGCATCGGTTGGTAAACTGACCCCCACAAATGGGTTTGGATTTACGGATATGTAAATGGTTGAACTGGATGAACACCCTGCAGCATTCGTATATGAAGAACTGATGGTGGTGTCAGCCGCAGCAAACAGCCATAATGTATCGGAAAGATTTCCTCCATTGCCCCAATTCAGCAATAGGCCATTTGATGTTGAAATTCCTACCGCACTGCCTTCACAAACGGTCGTGTCGGTGGCAGACAATTGGAAAGGGGTTGGGTTGTTTACCACAACAAGAATGCTATCGATGCCTTGCCCCGCGGCGTTGGTTACCGTTACCCAATAGGTACCAGAAGAAGTTGCACCTATTTGTTGGGTAGTTTGTCCTGTATTCCAAAGAAATGTTGAGCCGGAGTTTCCTGCATTCAACGTGATGGAATTGCAAACGGAAGTGTCGTTTCCAAGGAACACCTGGGGTGGAGTCAACTGCTCAAATGCACCAATATCAGGGCTTTGCAGGTCTCTTGGATTTCCATCTATGTCGGTGGCAACAAAGCTCAACGGTATTGCAGCAGCATTTAATGCCGGTTGGCTGCTCGCTAGGTTGGTGGACGAGAAGGGGAGGGGAGGAACCGAAACCGAGTTGGAATCCAGTCCGGTTGTCGACTGCCAGGCCGCTAGATTCGCATAGTTGTGTGTGAAATTGGGCCCGGGGGAGAAATAGTTGTTGTTGCTCATTTCAATGCCATCGATGTACGAAACTGCATTGGGTATATAAAATATATGGTTGGTGCTTGTATTGTCAAGTCTGAACACGTTGTTGTTGCGGATTTTTATCCAACCGGTATTGGCTGAGAACGAACCCTCGGCAAAAAGTGCATACCCGGAGGCCGTTGAGTTAATGGCAATGGAGTTGAAGGCAATGTCGAGGTATGAGCTGCTCGAACTGCGAAGGGCATAGGTAACACCCAGGTCAATGCCAACTTTGATGATTTGGTTGTTGTAAATCCGCGCAGGTTGAGTATTCCATCCGTTGGATGAAATCAACTGGAGCGTACCCGAAATGCGGTTGCCATAACAGGTAAGACGACTGTGGCTCTCAATTAGCACTTTTCCGGTATTGTTTTGGCTGATTTCCGCTAAGGCCCCGCCGGAGATGCGAATGGTGGTTCCCCCTGAATTAATTGTGTTTCCTCGAATCAGAAGGTTGCGGTGAGAGAAAGAATTGCTTACTGAAATACCGTCCTTAGCTCCAAATAAGTTGCAGTTCAGTACACTTAACGCACTGTCGCATCCACCTTGAATTAAATAATCTGTAGCAGATGATGTGGCAGAATTGTGGCCTTGAATATAGCAATTGGAAAACCGGATGTATTTACCTCGATTTATAAAAATAACTGAATTGTTGTTTACGTTGGGTGTTTGCAAAAAGTGGAGATGTTTAAACCGGATGTACTCCACTTGGTTTAGGAAGAGGGTATTCTGTTGATTTGCGGTTGTGCTTCCATTGATGATCACCGCAGCGCTGTCTTGACTTTCCCCTTCAAAGGAAATGGTGTTTTGATTGGATGCGCCCGGAATCGCAGAAAGAAGCAACAGCTCTGGATACGTTCCGTTTCGGATTTTAAACACCACAGGGCCATTCACTCCATTGGCAGTAACATCTGCTGCCGCAGCATTTAGGCTAGAATAATTTGGGCTTGTACCGCCTATGGTGTAGGTGCCATTTAAAGGTTGAGCCCAAGATTTTCCTGAAATCCCGATTAAAATGCTGCAAATTGAGAAAATGAGGATGGCTTGGTTTGAGCAATGGTTCATGGTATGGAAGGAAACGTAGCTGAATTAGAAAGAGGCACAGATTGCGGCACAAAGATAATGCTATGCAAACAACCATTGAGATAGGTTTAAAAGCCATCGTGTGGCAAACACAAAAAGGAGCTCGATATTCTCTTTGAAAGTAATGTATGGTGGGTCTCCCCGTAATTTTTTTTTGTTTGTGGTTTGAAAACCGCTTTGGACTCTGTGCGTGTTTTATGATATTGTTGTATGCTGTTACCCATTCATTTTGAATAGAGTAAGGAACATCTAAAGGAGTCCATCGTTAATTTTTTTTTGTTTCAGCAGATTGGTTTCGTTTGTTAGAGTATAGATATTAAAATTACCAAAAAGTTATTTATATGCATTCTTCATTGGATTTTAAATTTTGAAGTTGAATCACTCAATGGATAAATATCAGTACATTTACATCATACCCTGTTATCATGATCAACTCATCTTTTATGCCATTGAAGGTTTTTTCCTTCGTTTTTCTTGTCCTTCTTGGACTTGTGCAACCCCTCATGGCAGAAAATGCAGCTTTCATGAATGCAACTAAAAAGCGATTGGCTTCTGCACAAGACCCTTTGCAGAAGCTGAAGTTGTATCAGGCGCTTATTGACTCTTGCGACATCTCCAATAATTCAATCTACGCCTGGCCCATGTACCGCTACGCAGATTCTCTTGCACAACATGGAAAAAAGGAGGACAAGGTTAAGTTCTTAAATGCGAAAGCACATGCTTTGGAAGGCATTGCTTATTACTACAAATTGGGCGATAGTAGTTTTATTTGTTTGAAACGCGCCGCTCAAATCTATCAGCAGCTTCACCAACCCAGATACACAGCCTCTCGCTGGTTGAGCATTGCAGAAAACTACGGTTACAAAGGGAAACTCTTTTTGCGATTGGATGCCCTGCAAAGAGGATTTGCAGCTATGAAGGCATTGAATTATTATCAAGGGCTATCGAGTTTTTCTATTCAAATGGCCTTTTTGTATGCCGATGTTGGGGATAAGGAGCGCGCCATATTTTACATGAATCAGTCCCAAAAGTATGAAGCTCTTTTGGGCGATACCCTTCGTTTGAATTGGAATCAATACGCCACGGGTTTGTTTTATGCCCGGTTGGAATTATTTGATGATGCAATTCGTTTTTTGAAGGCCAGCACACAGCGTTCCAAACGGCAAAAAGACAACGAGCAGGTGGCTACCAACGAGGTTGGACTGGCGTCTATTCTTCTTCAAAAGGGTAGTTACAACGAGTGTGAGTCCCTTCTTTTGAATTTTTTGGCAAAGCAACATCCTGCCGACATGTACTATTGGAATGCCCGTCAGTTGCTTGCTGAAGTGTATGTTCGAACCGGTCGTGTTCCCAAAGCGATACCATTTCATACATCTCTTTTGGATTTTGGGAAGAAAGAAAAAAACGATCTTACCATCCTGGTTGCATCCATTTGTCTCGTGAAAGATTTTGCAGCATTGAAAGATTGGAAGGCAGCAAAACGATATGCCTTGGAAGCCGAGAATCTTATTGAGCTCAGCGGCATTCGTTCAGACGAACTGATTGTGAGAAGCATCCATGCCCGAGCCGATTCAACCCTGGGCAACTTCAAAGAAGCTTATTTCCAGAGCTTTTTTGTGAAGCAAATATCGGATTCCCTTGGAGAGGCAGAGGTAAAAAAGAAAGGCCAGTACGAAGCATTTCGTTATGAGCTGAATCAACAAAAACTTGCCGATGAGCTTAAGTCCAAAGAGGAAATCAACAAGCAAAAGCGCACCCGCAATACCTTCATGGTTGCATTCGGTAGTATGGTTTTGGTTTCGTTCGGTGCACTACGCAGCTACCGGAGAAAGAAGCGGGATCATTTGCTGATTCAAGCTCAGAAGGCAGTTGTGGAACAAAAGAAGGAGGAAATTCTAGACAGCATTGAATATGCCAAACGGATTCAAACCGCCATTCTTCCGCCACCGCGTATCGTAAAAGAGGTTTTGCGTGAATCGTTCATTTTATATTTACCTAAAGATATTGTCGCCGGCGATTTTTATTGGATGGAATCTAAGGATAAGGAGATTTATTTTGCTGCCTGCGATTGTACTGGGCATGGGGTTCCCGGCGCGTTGGTGAGCATGTTGTGCAACTCTGCACTCAATCGTGCGTTTCACGAATTTGGTGAGCGTTTGCCAGGCCGCATCTTCGACAAAACCCGCGAGCTTGTTTTAGAAAGCTTCGCTAAAAGTGAAGTCGAGGTATACGATGGAATGGACGGCTCTTTGGCCGCATTCAACACGGAAACAAACGCATTGAAATGGGCAGGTGCCAATAATCCTCTCTGGATTTACCGTGCAGCCACTAACTCCATAGAAGAAATTCGTCCCGACAAACAAGCCATTGGAAAGGGTTATGAAATTGAACCGTTTTCAACGTATGAAACAACTCTATCTAAGGGCGATGCTGTGTATTTGTTTACCGATGGTTTTGCCGATCAGTTTGGCGGACCCAAAGGAAAAAAGCTAACCCGCACTGCGTTTCGCGATAAGATTTTGGAGATGGCCAGTCGGTCAATGGATGATCAACGCGATGGGCTCTTACATCTCTTTGACGAGCATAAAGGCGGGCTGGATCAGGTGGATGATGTTTGTGTTATAGGTATTCGCGTATAGACCTCCAGCCTCATCTCTAGGAGAGTTCTATTATTTGTTTGCAACCGATTAGGTTCTCCATAACTCCTTAGAAAGGGAACCCCAAAATCTGAGCTACTTTTTACTTTCGACATGGGGCACATACCTCAGGCATAGCCCCAACCCTGTTTCATACACCGTTAAGTCAAATGCGTGTTTACCTTGTGTGATTTTCACTGCTTTGGTTCCACAGTTTTTATGAGCTGGAACCTGCTTGGCACCGCGCATGATTGCTTTGGGTACATCGAGGGGAATGCCGCTACTGGAATAAAAGGGTGTGTATGGAGCCACCACCACCGCACTGTCTTTTGCGAGGTGCGCGAAAAATTTTTTGAATACGACCACCGAGTCTAACTCGAATCCGGTTTTGTTGACAACCGTAATTGCGGACTGCTGCCCTTTGCATTCTGTTCCGGAGAGATAAACTAAGAACAGCGTTCCGAAAAGGAGAACAGAGGGTTTTGTTTTGGAAAGCGAAAAAGTCATGTGCAGCGCCTTGTGATGGGTTATTAAAGGTTGTATCCACAGAAATGGTGCCAGATTGTTTATCGGTGGTTTACGTTCAAAAACTCAAGTGCGGGATTAACATTGGGGCATCCCGAAAATACGAAGTCTTCTATTACTTGGCGTTGATGGGAAGAAAATGGCAAGAGTCTGTAAAGCCTCATAGTGGCCAAGTAGAAAATACAGGTAAGGATGCGTACCGTTCTAAAACGAGAAAGGCCAGCATGTGCCGGCCTCCCTCAAGTTTATTGGTTCTAAATTAGCTTAAAAGGTATGGTTGTTCTCGATGTAAATGGGTTCCATTACTACGCTGTAGCTGCTTTCTTTAGATTTTACAGCCGTAACTTTCATCGTTTTTGTCTCTTGAAAGCCGGTAGATGAAACCTTTACTTCATATTCTCCAGGTGCCACGTTTAGAACGCACTCCCCATTCAAACCTGCACGCTGAAATGTGGCAGGAGTATGGTTTCCAGAAATGGTGATAGAGGCATATGGAACAGTTTCATTCGTTTCGCTGTCTTTGATAAGGAGCTTAACCTTGGAAGTACTTGAGGGGGATGCAGTCTTGGTTGTTTTTGAACCCGCCATTGCAACGCTTACCATCAAAAGGGCACAAGCAAAAAGGATTGAGGTTTTCATATCAAGGGTTTTTTTAAGGCCAATGTTGTTATCGACACTCCAAAGTTACCCTAGGTTTCGACAAAACCTACAATTGAATCGATAAAGTTTTCAACAATTAATCTTTGAAGGGTAGAATTTCGTCGATAGAAAGCAAAGAAATGCCCACAAGCGAAGGGCAAGAGGCCATCCAATAGAGGTTCGAAGCAAGTTAGATCAACCAAAAAATCAGCCACCAACGCAGTCCATTCCTTGCGGAGGCATTCCACCTCCCAAGGTGGTTCTTGGTTAGAGTTCGGCCGAGAATGGCCGATATATGCAAAAAATCCACTATGCCCGGTCGCAGGCAACTTGAAATGGGCAGTAGGTGCAGGAATCGTGATCGGGTGCCAGAGATATCTCCTTGGTGGGATCGAGGAGGTCTTCGAGCCAACCGGCAACAATGTGTTCCACTGGAGTAAATGCCTCAAATCCAAAAATCGTTTCCTTGTTTACCTGCAACGGTATGGGTTTACCTCCCCGCTCTTTTAATGGCATAAGGGCCAATTCCAGCGGTTCTTTGTGGTTGCGGCTCCAAAGCCACCCATAAATTCCCAATTGGAGTAGGTATTCGTTCTTGGCCTCTCGATTGGTTAATACATCCCACGAAGGGGCCTGCATGTTTTTTTGAACCACGGTGCCGGTTTTGTAATCCAGCACCCTCCACTTGGTTCCGTCCCAATCGATGCGATCTAGGGTTCCCTTCACGCCGATGGTTGTGCCATCTTTCAATGTGAATTGGGATTTCTCCTTGGCCTCCAGCCCATGAACCTCCCATGTTTTTCCAAGGGTTTTGGCCAGGTGCCGAACTGCAGTGTGTAGGATTCGAGTTTGGCCGTGGAGAAGCAATAAGTTGGATCCACTTTCCATATCAATGTCGGGGTAGTAGCTCGTGGCTGCCTTGGCAAGGGCGTTGCGCACCTCTGCCTCAGAAGGTGGCCAAGGTTTGGGCAGCGCTTGCTTGTTTTTTAAGGGCGCCAGGTAACCGGCCAGCACGTCGTGCACCATAATGCCGAGGTCTGCTTTTCCCAACTCCGATTTTTCTTCCTCATGCTCCACCGGACTCAAGCCCCATTCCAGCAAGAAACGCAGCTCGCACATCATCAGCAACTTCAGCCTTGAATGGGAAAGTTGTTTGGTAAGAAGATTGTGGCGTAGGCGCTCCAACATCTCGGAAGTTTTAGCTGGAGCAGATGCAGCAAATCGGGAGGGTGAAAGAGGCACAACCGGATAGCGCCATGTATTCGGCGCGCCTTCCGGAGCCCAAATCTGACGCAAATAGCGAGACGGTTCATATGCTCCTTTTTCGTCGGAACCGGTGCGAAAAACAACCTGAGCGAAGGTGCTGCGTTGCAGCAAGCGAATGAAATGGTATGCAAATACCGCCTCGGTTTGGCTTCTACCCGGAAGGGAAAAAGCCATGCGAACATCGGCCGGGAAAAGACTTTGCTCTCTTCCACCTGCAGGCAGATGACCCTCGGTGGCTCCCACCAACACCAAACGGTCGAAGCGAAGAACTCGTGTTTCCAACATGCCCATTACCTGCCAACCCTCGGGGCTTTCTCCTTCCAATTTTATGGACTGGTTGTGAAGGACCTGTTCAGATAAGCTGCGTATTTCATCGATATGCAAGCGGTGAATCAATTCAGCTCTGCCTTCGAAGAATTTTATCAAACGAGATAATGCGTTGCTTAAGCGCTGGCCGGCTGCGTTTTCTAATGGAACGGACTTTAGGTGAGCGCTTACTGGGCCATGGTCTACAAGGTTTTTTAAATGCCGAAGCCAGTTTAATCCCTGTGGTTTTGAAAACACTTCTGTAGAAAGTCCTGAGGGTAATGGGGCTTCCTTGGGGGAGACCTTTCGCGCGAAGGATTTACCGGCACTTGGCCATTCCAGCAGCCTCCAGCCGGGTGCTTTTCGGAAGTTTTTCCATGCAGACAGCGAGGCCCAAACCTGATCTTGATCAACAGATAGAGAAAAGCAAAAATCGATGTATGCTTTTGCCATTTGCCAGGTCTGGGTGCTGGTGAGCGGAAAACCCATGGTAACGTTGGGAAGCGGAAGGTTTTCGGGCCACTCTGCAAGCAATTGGGGAAGAAGCCCCTCATTTGCAAGCACCACAGCTCTGAAACCTCCCTGAGGTGGAGCAGCATGCACAAGAGACAATGCCTGCCTTACCTGTGCCACCTCACCGTTTAGCCCGTAGGTCTCCAAGTCGGCAGGTGGCCCCATGGGCCAAAGGTTGGTCTCCCAACGAAAAGGTTGTTTTTTCGCTCTCGCTTTTTCTCGCCTTTCCCTCATGGTGCGTCCTGCTTCGTGCTCCTCCGCATTCACGTAAAAGGAATCTGCATCCCATAAGGCAAACCCTTTTCCAATAGACTCAAGATGATCGAGGATGGCTGCTTCAGATGGATGAAGGGCATTGAACCCCGCCAAATACACCACATCTGACCACTCTTTTGGAAAATGCTCGGCAAAATGACGATAAGCCATTCCAGGATATGCCTCGCCTCTTGCCTCCAACCGGGTTCGGAAGCCATGGTATACATCGGCCAATCGATGCCAGAATTCCAGATACTGTTCCTGCAAATCCGAAAGATCCTCTTGCCCCGGACTCCAAGTGGCAAGCGCTTTGGTTCTGTCGAGGTAGGAAAAGAAATCTTTTGCGTTAACAAGGGTGTGATCGAGGGTGTTGAAATCGTTGAGCAAAACCTGGCTCAAAGGCAGGTAGGTGGCAGCCTCCCGACTGTTGCCCAGCTTTTGATAAACCTCATCGTACAACAAAACTTGCAGATCCAGGATGTCCGCAAGTCGCAATCCACCATGCCGCTCAACAAACGAATCGAGGGTATAAATTTGAGGTAAGAGGCCGCCGCTGCCGTTCAACCTGCTCCAAGACTTCCGAAAGAAATAGGAGGCCCTCTGGGTGGGCAATACAACGGTGGTGTTGAAAAGGTTGTTTTTCTGCTCCTGCCAGACGGTTTGTGCCACCTGGTCTAGGAAGGAAATGGCAGGTTCCATTTTATTTAATGTGGCTCCCGTTTCACAAAGCGGTAACCGCCTTGGGTTGCGCCCCAAACATGTTTTCCATCCGCATCCCAGCCTCTATCCCAACTCACCAGCAAGCCATCTTCCAACACTACTTCTGAGGTGGCATAGGTGGCTCCGGAACGGGTGCTCAGGCAATCGCGATCATGGGTTTGCCCAACGTAGCGGACGTTGTTCATCTTACGCAACAAAATGGAGCACCCCTTTCGATCTTTCAACGAGTCGGGTGTGAGTGCGCCTAGGGGACTCTCTTGTTGCCAAACACCTGCAAACCGCAAGGGTTTTTCCATTTCGTAAACGTGAGAAATAACCGTGCTGTCGTCTTGTAAATACACATGGTAAACACGCTGGCGATAAGGCTTGTCTAAATACCCCATCATGGCTTGCTCAACATAAAGCCAAACACCGTCTGTACGGTTTTTCCATATGGGCTTCATGTGAAGGCGTATGTCGAAGTAGTTGGTTGTATCCGCAAGATGCTGGTCGCGGCTGTCGAAGGACCCCGACATCCACGCCGCAATGCGGGTAACATCGTTGGCATTTACCGGTTGCCCGGCATAACACAAACGAACCAACAATCCGAAAACCGCAAGAAATCCAACACGCATAAGACAAACCTTATTTAGCGAAACTTACACCCCTGGTTTCACGGATTACCGTGATTTTGATTTGGCCGGGATAGGTCATTTCGGTTTGAATCTTTTGAGAGATGTCAAACGCAAGTTGATCAACTTGTTTGTCGTCTACCTTGTTGCTTTCCACCAATACACGCAGTTCGCGACCCGCTTGGATGGCAAAGGTTTTGGTTACCCCAGGATAGGTCATGGCTAATGCCTCAAGATCCTTTAGACGCTTGATGTAGCTTTCGGCTATCTCGCGGCGTGCACCCGGTCTTGAACCGGAAATGGCGTCGCAAACCTGAACGATGGGGGAGATGAGGCTGTTCATCTCAATTTCGTCGTGGTGGGCTCCAATGGCGTTGCATACCTCCGGATTTTCCTTGTATTTCTCTGCCAACTGCATACCCAAAATGGCGTGGGGCAGCTCGGGCTGATCGTCGGGCACTTTACCGATGTCGTGTAACAACCCAGCACGCTTGGCCAACTTCACGTTTAATCCAAGCTCTGCGGCCATGGTAGCGCACAAATTGGCTACCTCGCGGCTGTGCTGCAAGAGGTTTTGACCATAAGAAGAACGATATTTCATTCTACCTACCATTCGGATGAGTTCGGGGTTAAGTCCGTGAATACCCAAGTCGATGCAGGTGCGCTTTCCCGTCTCAATGATTTCTTCTTCGATTTGCCGGCGGGTTTTCTCTACCACTTCCTCAATTCGGGCTGGGTGAATGCGTCCGTCGGTTACCAATACGTGCAAGGCAAGACGGGCAATCTCGCGACGCACCGGGTCAAACCCACTCAGGATAATGGCTTCAGGTGTATCGTCCACAATGATCTCAATTCCGGTGGCTGCCTCTAAGGCACGTATGTTGCGCCCTTCGCGCCCAATGATGCGGCCTTTGATTTCGTCGTTCTCGATGTTGAACACCGAAACAGAGTTTTCTACTGCGTGCTCGGTTGCTACCCGTTGTATGGTTTGAACGACAATTTTCTTGGCTTCTTTGTTGGCGGTAAGTCGGGCCTCCTCCATGGCATCTTTTACATGGGCCATGGCTTGGGTCTTGGCTTCGCTCTTAAGGGCTTCTACCAGCTGGGCTTTGGCCTCCTCGGCCTTTAAACCGGCAATGGTTTCGAGTTGCTCCACCTGACGCTTATGCAAGCGCTCGAGCTCTTGCTCCTTTTTCTGTAAGTTTTCTACTTTGGCTTGAAAGGTCTCCTTGGCTTGCTGGGCCTCGTTTTGTTTGCGCTGACTCTCTTCGATTTTTTGTGACAGCGTGGTCTCTCTCTGCTTCAGCTTGTTCTCCTGCTGCGCCATGTTTTGCTGGCGCTCCTGAAGACCTGCATTTTTCTCAGCCAGGCTTTTCTCATGCTCTGCCTTTAACTGAAGAAACTTCTCCTTTGCCTGGAGCATTTTCTCTTGCTTAAGGATTTCTCCTTTAGACTCGGCGTCTTTCTTGATTTGTTCGGCCTCCGCCAGAACACGTTTTTTGAGTAGGGTTGAGGTTAAGAAGGCTCCTAATGCGCCTCCTAAAGCCAATCCGATGACGATAAAAAGTATTTCCATTTGTGTTGCGTGTTAGGCAACCGACGTGGACTTCAGGTGTGCTGCTCAAGGTAGGTCGCTACCAGGTTTTCGGTCTCGGTGATGGCTTCTTGCAGGGCATGATGGTTGGCCCCTACCTGATCGGCTTGGGCTTGAACGCTGCGTGCCAACTCCAACGCACACATGGCGAGGAGGTCTTGCTTGTCGCGTACCTGAAACCGGCTATCGTAAGCTTGAAGCCGGTCGGTTAGCAAACCCAGGGCTTTCTCGAGCAGGGGCTGCTCTGCAGGAGACACCTTTAGCGGATAGGTGCGCCCTGCAATCTGGGCTTGTATAGAAAGATCCGACATAAAACGGAACTCAGGTTGTGGACTTAGAAGCATCTTCCGTTTCCAAAAACGCCAGACAACGATCCACTTCTCGGACCATGGCTTGAAGTTTCTGCCGGACTGCTTGTTGTTGTTCGGGTGCACCCGGTAAACCGGAAAGGGTGTTGGCCATCTGTTGCGCCTGTAGCTCATGCCGAAGGACTACATTTTCAGCAGCAAGACCATCCAACTTTGTTTGTAGGCTGGTTACCTGCTTGTTTAAGTCCTGCGTTTGCTGCTTTTCCTGTTGGTGAAGCTGCATAAGGCGTTGAACCAGAGCCTGAAGGCGTTGAAACGAAGGGCTTGACAACCTTTTTAGAATACCTAGGTACGGTGTCAAAGGTATAATTTTTTCATTTTCGTGCCGTGAAAAGGTGCTTCGTTTGCGCAATTACTGGCCTCCTGTTTTTTTGGATGCCATCGTGCCGTCCTGCTTCCGAAGGCAATTCAGGAAAAATTCTGGCTCCCGGGGTTTGGATTGAGGTGCAAGCACCCGGCGATTTTCCATCCTCCGATTCCGTTGCCGAGGTGGCTTTGGTTCAGATTTGGCCATCCTCCTCAATCGCGCAAGTAACTCCTTTCATAGATACCCTTAGGTCTACCGACAAAAGGTCCTTGGCGGCCCTGGTGGGTGAGGTTTGGACCCACGATAGCCTAAGGTTGCACATAACCGCTCAAGCTTTGAATACGGAACATCAATTGAAGGCCTGGCTGGGGTCCCCTTTTTCCACCGATACCCTTGAACTGCGGGTTTGGGTGCAGTGGGCGGGCAGTACCAAGGCATTTGCTCATTGGCAGCGCAAGTGGGCAGAGACTTTGGATAAACGACAGCGGCTTTCTCGCTACCTGATAGATTCCGTTTCACTGAGAGGACCCTGGACTGCGCAAACCGAGGATGCCTTGCTTGCCAAAAAGCCATCTGGCTCGGGCATGAGGGTCCATAAAGGCGACGAAGTTGAGATCGAGTATCGACTGATGGCCATCAACCAGCACCCAGTGCCCCAACAGCCCAAGGTTGTTCAAACTCTGTGCATGGGAACACCGGATCAGGTGTTGCCGGGATTCTCCTGGGCATTGTCTTTCCTTTCCGAAGGCGACCATGCAACCCTACATTTGGGGGTAAACCAAACCAATGGACTTGTTCCCGGTCACGACCTCCTTGCCCCCAATCACAAAACCCTTACTTTTGCGCTTCACCTAAAAAAAATACACCCTTCAACTTGTCTATGACTCCATCATTTTCCCGTGCAGCAGCTCTTTCGGGCCTTTGCGCTCTTGTGGTTCTTGCTGCATGTAAGCAATCGAAATTCAAAGGTTATGATCAAACCGATCAGGGTTTGTATTGCAAAAACATTGTGGAAGGCAAAGGAAAGAAGCCCAATGTAGGCGATGTTCTTACCCTAACCTTAAAGTATTTTACAGAAAAGGATTCCCTCCTGTTTGATTCCAAACAGACGGGCCAACCGTTCATGGTCAAATTGGAAAAACCTGCTTTCAAAGGTTCTTTCGAAGAGGGATTTGCAAACATGGGAGAAGGCGATTCATCCTCCTTTATGGTGAGCGCAGATTCCTTCTTTACCCGAATTGTTAGAGGAGACCTTCCCAAAGAAGTGAAGAAAGGCTCCTATTTGCGGTTCGAGGTTGGGTTGAAGAAAATCATGACCATGAAGGAGTTGGAGGCACAGCAGAAAGTGCAAACCGAGAAAATGAAAAAAGAGATGGAGGCAAGGAAAGGTATAGAAGCAGAGCAGATAAAGGCCTACCTTGATAAGGAAAAAATCACCGTGAAACCATCTGAAAGCGGTGTTTACCTAATCGAAATTAAGAAAGGGACAGGTGCAGCCATCAGCAAAGGCGACACCATTGGTGTGCACTACACCGGAAAGCTGTTGTCGGGTGAAGAGTTTGATTCCTCCGACCGTAGCAAAGATCCGGTGAAGTTTCAAATCGGTGTTGGCATGGTGATTCCGGGTTGGGACGAGGCACTCTTGAAACTCCGTGTGGGCAGCAAGGTTACCATGATCATTCCATCTTCCCAAGCCTATGGGGCAAGCGGAGCGGGTCCGTTGATAAAGCCCTACACTCCTTTGTTGTTTGATGTTGAAATTCTCTCCAGTAAGAAAGGCAAATAACCATGAAAAAAGTCGCACCCATACTCATTGCCTGCTTAGGCTTTTCCTTTGCTGCAACCGCCCAAACAGGCGGGAAAACAAAAAACAAATCCGAAAAAAATAATACCAACGTGATCACCACACCATCAGGCCTTCAATACGAAATTCTTCAAAAAGGCACCGGTAAAATGCCGGTGAAGGGCGGCAAAGTAAGTGTACACTACACCGGTAAGCTCACCAACGATACGGTATTCGATAGCTCCATCAAGCGCGGCCAACCCATAAGCTTTAAACTGGGTGTTGGTCAAGTGATTAAGGGTTGGGACGAAGGTATTGCCCTGCTTCACGTGGGCGACAAGGCTCGATTCACCATCCCTTCCAATCTTGGGTACGGCGAACGTGCTGTTGGTTCTATTCCGGCCAATTCAACCCTTATTTTTGATGTAGAGCTGGTAGATGCCCAAGATCCTTTTGTTCCTGTACCCTACGATGTAAAAGGGTTGGACACACTTACCACAGCTTCAGGCTTAAAATACCTTATGGTGAAAAAGAATCCAGAAGGAACCCAAGCAAAAAGCGGCATGAAGGTAACGGTGCATTACACGGGCTATTTGCTCGATGGAAAAATGTTTGATTCCTCTCTTGAACGCGGCCAGCCTATTGAATTTGGCCTTGGTCAAGGGCAGGTAATTTCGGGTTGGGACGAAGGCATTGCACTGTTAAAAACCGGCGAGAAGGCCCGCTTGGTTATTCCATACCAACAAGCTTATGGCGAAAGTGGCAGGCCCCCCATTATTCCGGCTAAGGCCACTTTGGTATTCGATGTGGAATTGTTGATGGCTGAATAAATTCATCATCGAAATAAAAAAGGCCCTCCTCAACAGGAGGGCCTTTTTTATTTTAAATCGTAATGGGTTACGTTTTGTTTCTTTTATGCGACTGGCTTCGATAGGCCATGTTTAAAAACTCCACCGCCAATGAGAACGCAAGAGCTGTGTACACTAGGCTTTTTTCTACATGCAAATGAAGCGATTCTGCAACCAGCATGAAGCCAATTGCAACCAAGAAAGCTAAGGCCAACATTTTTACGGTAGGATGACGATTCATGAAATCACTTACTCCGCCGGAAAATGCAAGCATCACCAACATGGAAATGACAACCGCAACCACCATAATAAAAACGTTGCGAATCAACCCAACCGCAGTAAGGATGGAATCAAAAGAGAACACCACATCCAGAAAGATGATTTGCAGAATGGCGCTGCGCAAGGAAAGAGCATCGGAGCCAGAAGCATGAACTTTGGGTGAATGGAATATTTTTTCCCAAATCTCCATGGAGGTTTTGATGATGAGGAATAATCCGCCTGAAAAAAGAATAAGATCACGCCCCGTTACGCCAAAGGTTCCAATAAAAAACCAGGGGTCTTTCAATCCAATTATCCATGAAATACTGAACAGCAAAACTACCCGAAACAATAGTGCAACGCTAAGTCCAATGCCTCTGGCACGGCTTTGTTGATGGCGTGGCAACTTGGCTGAAACCAAAGCAATAAATATGATGTTATCTATGCCCAGCACCACCTCCATTAGAGTTAGCGTTAGCAAACTAACAAGGCCATTGGCCGTGAGCAATTCATTAGGGTCAATCATAGGTTTTCAGCCAGAGGCAAACAAAGGTAAGAATTGAGTTTATTGTCGTTGGGAGGTTCCTTCGAGGATCTGGCGATAACGCTGAAGCCATCCCTGCACTCTCTGGATGCGAAGGGAATTGATATCGGGGTCAACATGGAGGCCGGGCCGCTGCAAAAGGGTATCACCAGAGGGATACCAAACGAGGGGTTTGCATGCATTGGTTTGCAGAAGTCCCGCACTGTCTATCCATTGATACACGCCGTGAAGGTATTGCATGGCCCAACCGCCGGAGGCACTGCCTAAACTGTGGAAGGCTTTGGGATAGCCAATGGCTTTAAGACTAAGAGCAGGTAAATCTATGTGTTGCCGAACGGTTGCATCAATTCCACCGTTGGGTTGAATGGGATCGTAAACCAAAAGCGGTATGCGAAAGGTACCTTCGTCATGATCGTATTGAGGTATTCCGGTGGTAGCCGTATGATCTGCGGTTATTATAAATACAGTATTGTTGAACCAATTGCTTTTCTGTGCTTCCGAAAAGAACAGACGCAGACTCCAATCTGCATAGCGGATGCTCTCGCAGTAGGCGTCTATCCCATCTTGTTTTTTCCACCAAGATGGCATCTGGTAGGGATGGTGGCTCGATAAAGTAAAGATGGAAGCATGAAATGGCTGCTTGGTAGAAGAAAGAACTCCCGCGCTAAAAGGCAAGAAGGCATGGTCTTCAACGCCCCAGTCGCCGATGGATTCTTTTGGCCCGTGGAATTCATTTTTACCCACGTACTTTTTATAACCCGCCATCGCAGCAAACCAATCGAAACCCATGGTGCCGTTCTCTCCGCCGTGTATAAACAATGTGTTGTAGCCCATGTCGGCCAACAGCGAAGCAGGTGTTTCCATTGGGCGCCCGGCGTAGGATGAGGTTATGTAGGCTTGGTCCATCCAGTTGGGAATGCCGGCCAAAGCAGCCGGAATGCCTTCAATGGAGCGGTGAGCATTGGCATACATACGGCTATACAAGGTGCTGTGCCGGGCCAGACTATCTAAGAAGGGAGTCAAACTTTTTTGCTCTTTCCGAGTCCCAAAAACACCGGATCCCAAACTTTCAACCAACACAATCACCAGGTTCCGCTTAGGCGCTGCAGTGCCGAAGGGTCCTCTTAGAATGGGAAATTTACTCTTTAGCAAGGAGTCAGGCAGGGCTGGATATGTGGGCCATGCAGTGCTGTTGATGGAACTGAGGATGGTGAACGGTGTATTGGTTACAAGCGGACTTTTTCCAGCAGGTACCAATTCGGCAGCTGCAATGGGGCGCAAGGGTCGGAGTTGCCAACCGCCCCTCAAAGCTAGGACCCAGGTGCCGAAAAAAAAGGGTAAGGCAAAAAGCCACAAGGCGTTTGGCCTATGGCTTAGCCGCAACAAAGGCCACCTACGATAGGCCCAAATAAGGGCTGCCGTGAGGCACAACCACAGTATAACCAAAGAATAATAATCGTACATGTAGCGGGGCAACAAACGCATGGTTTCGGGTTGCGCGATGCTGGCAGAAAAGAGGTCCCATCGACTGCGCGATCCGCTAAACGCGAAGTATCCACAATCGATTAGGTTCAAAAGCATTCCAACAGAAAGGGGCAACACATAAAGCCAACCTGCCAAACGGCTCCACCAGACAGATTGTGGTGCCCATGGGGTTAGCCAAGCCATAATGGAATAGGGTAGGAGGGCATAGGCTACCGAAACAAGGTCAAAACGCAGGCCGGGAACCCAGTATAGCGCCCACCACCCTGCACCGCTCAAGCCAAGGGCTTCAGGCTGATACACACCCAGCATGAGACGTGTGATGCCGATGCTCAGGAGGGCGAGCAACACCATTCCCAACCATCTTCTCCAAGAAGGCATAAAATGGGTGGCTGGGTGTGGTTTCATTGGCACCAAAATTAGCCTTTTCCAAGCCTTTAGAATCAACATCTTCTGGTGAACATGTTTCTTCTACAAGCCTTCACCGCTCCATCGGCATCCTGCATCTTTACCTCATGCCTCATAACCAACCCGTATACACCGCCGGCATCATGCTTGCTGCCCTGGGCTTGGCTCGCATCCCGGTGGTTGGCCGTTGGCTGAGGGTGCTCAACACCATGGTACACGAAACGGGCCATGCCTTGGCCGCTCTCCTCACAAGCGGCGAAGTGGTGCGCATCGATTTGAAATCGGATACAAGTGGCCAGGCTCTCACCAAAAGTCCACACGCTTGGAGCCGATTCTGGGTAGCTTGGTGTGGATACCCCTTTGCCGATGCAGTAGGGCTCTGCTGCTGTTACTTAACAGCTCGCGGTCACGCCCCATGGGTTATCTACAGCATCACCGCCTGCATGTTGTTGAACTTGGTGTTTTGGGTCAGAAATGCTTTTGGAGTGATATGGATTTTGTTTGTTGGAACGGGCCTAGTGGCAGCTCTCTGGTATTTGCCGGCCCAAGGATTGTATTATACCGGTTTGACATGTTCAGCACTTCTGGTAATGGAATCGGTGGTGGCAAGCACATACTTGGTGAGCATCTCCATTAAAACACCTGACAAGGCAGGCGATGCAACCATCTTGCGCAATCAGACCCATGTTCCCGCATGGTTCTGGGCCCTAACGTGGTGGTTGTTTACCGTATTTTGCGTTTATCTCTCTTTGCGCTGTTTCTTTCCATTGCCTGCATGGTGGGATTAGTTTGGGTTGGCTATTTTTGGAACCTCAAACCACCCTCCAAACACCAAAATGGGAAGAGCATTTGAATTTCGACGCGAGCGCAAAGAAAAGCGCTGGGATAAAATGGCTAAAACGTTTACCAAATACGGTAAACTCATCGCTATGGCCGTGAAGGCCAGCGGGCCCGACCCTGAAAACAATCCAAAGCTGAGGGCCATCATCGCCAATGCCAAAAGCGAGAATATGCCCAAAGACCGTATTGAGAATGCCATTCACCGCGCAAGCAGCAAGGATGCCAACAGTTTCTCTGAAGTGGTGTACGAAGGTTATGGTCCCCATGGTGTGGCCATTCTCATAGAAACCGCAACCGATAATCCAACCCGAACGGTTGCCAATGTGCGCATGCACTTCAACCGAGGCGGTGGCGAACTTGGAAAGACGGGCTCGCTCGATTTTATCTTTAACAGAAAAGGCGTATTCAAGGTGAGCGCAACCCCAGATATGCTTGAGGAATTGGAACTCGACCTGATCGATTTTGGCCTCGAAGAAATTTATGCCGATGCAGACGAATTGGTGATTCTAACTGCTTTTCAGGATTTTGGTGCTATGCAAAAGGCTCTGGAAGACAAGAAGATAGAAGTGCGATCTGCCCAGCTCCAACGCATTCCTACTACCACAAAGGCCATCACACCCGAGCAAGAAGAAGAGGTGTTGGATTTGGTAGATAAGTTTGAACAAGACGAGGATGTGAGCGCGGTTTACCACAACATCGCAAACTGATGTTGCGCATCAGGAAAAAATAGAGGCTTCTCCTCCATTCGTTTTTATTTGAAATTCAACTTGAGTCGGAAGCGCAGTGTGCAGGTGTGCAGCTGCTCTTTTGTTGGATTTTTTTTTCGCCCGTTTTTATAAAAGCAAAGGGAAGTTTTTTAGCTTCATTTTGCAGTTATCCCCCAATTGTATAAATATTGGGGTTGAAGTTTTCCATGTAAATCTCGGGCTTCGGTAGTTTTGTAAAGCCGTACTTTTCGTAAAGCCAATCGGCAGTGGAGGTCAGTAGAATCCAACGGCGAAGCCCTTGCAGGTTTGGATGAGCCATTACAGCATCCATAAGGTTCCTCGAAAGTCCCTGCCCACGAAACTCCTCCAACACATAAATGTCGCCCAGGTAAGCAATGGTGGACAGGTCTGAGATGACACGTGCAAAACCTATTTGTTTTGTTTTATAAAACAATCCGAAGTTCAGAGAATGTTCAATAGAGGTTTTTACGGTCTCAATTGGTATGTTGTTGCTCCATCCCGAATGCTTGGATAGAAAGTCATGAATCGCTGCCACATCCAATTTAGTTGGATCGGTGGTAATGGTGAATGCTCCAAAATTCAGCTCAACTATTTCCATAGCTTGATTTGGGTTAAGGGCTTAATGGCCGACTCTGATGTGTAATGCTGATTAAAGCATGCCGGGGCGTGCCAGAACCTCCAAAATACGTTTGGTAGAAGCACCATCCCACAGAGGAGGAATTTCTCCCTTCTTGTAGCTGCCATTTTCAATGGCCCCAATCAATTGCTTGATGGTTTCCAATTCAAACGGAACAAGTGTGTTGGTGCCAATTGTACATGTAATTGGGCGCTCGGTGTTTGGACGTAGGGTTAAACAAGGAATTCTGCAAAAGGTAGATTCTTCCTGTATGCCACCACTATCGGTTAAGATGAAGGTACACCGTTCAATCAAGCGTTGAAATGCAAAGTAGTCCATCGGCTCGGTAGAGATGATGCGCCTGTTGGAGGTGAACCGATTCAACAACCGGTATTTTTCCAGATTCTTTAGCGTGCGCGGGTGAATGGGAAAGACCAAATGATAACTGCGGGTTACCCATTCTATTAAGTCTAGGAGTTTTATTAAACCTTCTTCATGATCAACGGTGGCAGGCCTGTGCATGGTCATGAGCACAAATGGCTCATGCTCCAAGTTGAGCTGATCGAGTATAGGCGATTGGGCAATCTCTGCTTTGTGGGCAACCAGGGTATCAATCATGGTGTTGCCTACAAAAAAAATCTGCTCTGGATTTTTTCCTTCTTGCAGCAAATGGTCCAATCCACTTTGCTCGGTAACAAAAAAGAGGTCGGCAATTTCATCGGTCAGCAATCGGTTTATTTCTTCGGGCATGCTGCGGTCGAAGCTGCGCAACCCACTCTCCAAATGAGCGCAACGAATGCCCATTTTGTTGGCAGTTAAAGCAGCTGCGAAGGTGGAGTTTACATCGCCAACTACCACCAAAAGGTCAGGACGGTATTCAGTTTCTATGCATTTCTCCAAACGCAGCATAATATCAGCCATCTGGCTATTGGCGCTTCCCGATGGAATGTTGAGAAAAAAATCGGGTTGAAGGTTGAATTGCTCAAAAAACACATCGGCCATTTTGGCATCGTAATGCTGGCCGGTGTGCACAATTTTTACATCCAATTCAGAAAAATAGGAAGCTTGCTTTTTAAATTGTGTTACCTTAATAAAATTTGGACGGGTACCAACAACGATTAATATTTTTTTCATCTGGTTGGGTCATGGTGGGTAACTATCTCATTTGGTTCAATCGCTCCAATCGGCTGGCTTTTGGCCATAAGGCATTGGGTTTACACAGCCTGTGTTTTCGAAGCCCCGCCAAAAACAAAGCGCTTTATTTTGGACAGAGCTCCAAAAAAGGCTGCACTGCGCTTCCAGTGATTGTTTTCATACGATGCAAAATGCATGTGCGGAACCGGGGGGGTGCGTAAATATGTTTCGAAGGATTCTGGGGTAAACCCTAATTTTTTTAATGAGTATTCTTTGTCCTGCTTCAAAAGATCAGGGTCAATAATGGGCTTTTTCAGTTCCTCAAGTGCTTCCGCTTTGCTTATTTGACCAGAGCAAATAAGCGTTGCCAGGTGGGCTTTACGCTTATCGATTCCAAATTTTTCAGGGAGAATATGCGATTGATAGAAGCGGGTAAAAACCGATTCATAATGTTTTCCACCATAATCTCTCC
>JBEIVB010000021.1:0-30871 GCA_040374085.1 Flavobacteriales bacterium
CAACAGCATCACCCCAAGCCCCAGCAGATGCAACCGCTTCAAACCAGAGGACCCCATGATTGTAAAGGCAACTAAACGAATTTGTCTCCCTTGCTCAACTTAACGTCGTTCACAATCTGACGGATGTATTGCTCATTTGATTTCCGACATATCAGCAGAACGTTGTTTGACTCCACTATGATGTAATCGTTCAAACCCTCGATGGCCACGAGTTTGTGCTCGGGAACATGCACGATGTTGCCGCGAGAGTGGTGCATGAGCACGTTTTTTCCAACCACAGCGTTGTCGTTCGCATCTTGCGGAATGCGATCGTACAAAGAGCCCCAAGTACCTAGGTCGCTCCAGCCGATGATGGAAGAACGCACATAAACGTTCTCGGCCTTTTCCATGATGCCGTAATCAATGGAAATGTTTTTGCACATGGGGTAGATGCGGCGGATGAATGCATCTTCCTGCTCGGTTCCATAAATGCCTAAGCCCTCAGTAAACAAGGCATGCTCCTCGGGCATATACATCTCAAACGCTCTTAAAATGGTCTTGGCTTCAAACAGGAAAATGCCCGAGTTCCACAAGAAATCCCCGCTCTGCAAAAAGAAACGTGCCATCTCCAAGTCGGGCTTTTCAGTAAAAGTCTTTACGCGTTTAATGCGTTTGTCTTGTTCCTTGTGCGTGCTTTCCTTAAACTGTATGTAGCCATAACCCGTATCCGGGCGGGTGGGCTTGATGCCTAAGGTAACCAAACAAGACTCAGAGCTGGCTTTCCGAAAGCAACTGTTAACCGCCTTAATAAAAGTTTCTTCTTTTAAAATTAAATGATCGCTTGGGGCAACCACAATTCGCGCTTCCGGATTTTGTTGGTAGATTTTATAACTCGCATAAGCCACACAAGGGGCTGTGTTGCGACGGCTGGGTTCCAGTAGTATTTGGTCCACACCTACACCCGGCAACTGCTCCTTCACCAAATCTGCATAGGCTTCGTTGGTTACGATGTAAATCTGGTTGGGCGGGCAAATTTTTAAGAATCGGTGATAGGTGAGCTGCAAGAGTGTCTGTCCAATGCCCAGCACATCTAGAAATTGCTTGGGGTGGTGGGTGGTGCTCATGGGCCAGAATCGGCTCCCAATACCACCCGCCATAATGACGCAATAGTTGTTTTTCATACGGTTTTATCAAGTCTACAGCACCGGGTGCCGCAGCGCAGGAAAGCCTGCAAAGAAACGGTTTTGTTTCCGATCTCCCGCCTATCGAGCCCCGGCTTTAATTTCTTCTACTACGGTAGGGTCTAGAAGGGTAGAGGTGTCGCCCAGGTTAGAGGAGTCGCCTTCTGCCACTTTCCTCAGGATGCGCCGCATGATTTTCCCGCTTCTGGTTTTGGGTAAGCCTCGCACCACCTGAATCTTGTCGGGTTTGGCAATGGGCCCAATGTGACGCACTACTTCCGCCAAAATCTCCTGATGCAGCAGGTGCTCGTGCTTTTCGCTGTTGGTGCAAATAACGTACGCATAGATGCCTTGTCCCTTTATGTCGTGCGGATAGCCTACTACCGCGCTTTCCACCACATCGGGGTGCATGTTTATGGCGCTCTCCACTTCGGCAGTCCCAATGCGGTGTCCCGATACGTTTATGACATCGTCTACCCGCCCGGTAATGCGGTAATACCCGTCCTCATCTCGTCGGCAGCCATCGCCGGTGAAGTACATGCCTTCAAAGGTGGCAAAGTAGGTCTGGCGGCATCGTTCGTGATCGCCATAGGTGGTGCGCAGCATGGAGGGCCACGGAAAACGAATGCAGAGGTTGCCCTCTACGCCGTTTCCTTCCAGCACATTGCCCCGGTCGTCCACCAACACAGGCTGAATTCCGGGCAGGGGCAGGGTGGCAAACCCGGGCTTGGTGGGCGTAATGCCCGCCAATGGAGAGATCATGATTCCGCCCGTCTCGGTTTGCCACCAGGTATCTACAATGGGGCAACGCCCTTTTCCAACCTCCCGGTGGTACCAGTCCCAGGCCTCAACGTTTATGGGTTCCCCTACGGTTCCCAAAACCTTCAGGCTATCGAGGCGGTAGGGTTTCAGCCATTGGGTTCCGGCCGCTTCCAGAGCGCGAATGGCGGTGGGAGCGGTGTAAAAGTGGGTAACGCGATATCGGTCTATCACCTCCCAAAATCGCCCGGCATCGGGATGGGTGGGCACACCCTCAAACATGACTGAGGTGGCGCCGCACAACAAAGGACCATATACTTGGTAGCTGTGCCCGGTGATCCAACCAATGTCTGCGGTGCACCAATACACATCTCCTTCTTCATATTGAAACACATTGGAGAAGGTGTAGGCGGTGTAAACCATATATCCGCCCTGTGTGTGCACCACGCCTTTGGGTTTGCCGGTACTGCCCGATGTGTATAAGATAAACAGCATATCTTCCGAATCCACCGCAACTGCCGCACAAGCATCGGAAACGCCCTCCAGAGCCTCGTGCCAATAGCGATCTCTTCCGGCCTGCATCGGCACATCGGTTCCGGTTCTGCGATATACAAGCACCTGCTCTACTGACGGACATAAGGTGAGGGCATCGTCTACCACGGTTTTCATAGGAATTTCCTTGCTGCCCCGGTATGCACCATCGCTGGTTAACACCACTTTGCACTCCGAATCTTGTATGCGCCCTGCAAGGGCTGTGGCAGAAAAGCCTCCGAATACCACCGAATGCACCGCACCCAGCCGGGCGCAAGCCAGCACACCAATGGCCAGCTCAGGCACCAAGGGCATGTATAAGCACACTCGGTCGCCTTTCCCAACGCCCATTTCACGCAAGGCGTTGGCTAGTTTGCATACTTCCTTGTGCAATTGTCCATAGGTGAGGCCGCGCCGCGCATCGCCCGGATCGTTGGGCTCCCAATAGAATGCAGTCTGGTCTGAACGCTCGGCCAAATGCCGGTCTAAGCAGTTCTCGGTGATGTTCAGTTTTCCCCCTTCAAACCACCGCACGCGCGGCTCCCGAAAGTTCCAGTCCAATACGGTATCCCAAGGTTTGGTCCAAACAAATTCACCGGCAACATCTGCCCAAAATTGTTCGGGCTGCTCAACCGATTGCAAGTATAGTCTTTGGTAGTCCTCTAGTGTTTGAATCCGATGCTTCATGAGGTGGTTTTCCTTTTCATTGCAAGAGCCCTAAGGTGCATATAATTTTTTTCGCTTGCCCGTACCCTCGGTTCTTCATAATTTTACACGCATAAACCATTTTGCTATGAAAGTTGTAAAAGGCCTGGTTATGGCCCTGTTGACAATATTTATCATCCTCCTTGTTGTTGCCCTTTTCGCTCCGAAAGATTTCAGCATGAAACGTTCCATTGTGCTTGAAGCAACGCCGGAGCAAATCTCTCCCCTCATTTCCGATTTCCAAAAGTTCCAATATTGGTCTCCTTGGAAGGAGAAAGATCCTAAGGCTATTTATGCGTTTACAGGCAACCCGGGCCAGGCGGGCCACGCGTTCACATGGAAGGGCAACCGAGAGGTGGGAACGGGCACGATGCGCCTCGATTCGGTTTTCGCCAACCGTAAAACGGTTTATGCGCTCGATTTTCTCGAACCCTTTGAAAGCCATGCAGCAGGTGAATTCATCCTCGAGCCTGCTGAAAAAGGAACCCAAGTTACCTGGAGCTTCCACACTCATTTCGGTTTTTTGGAGTCGGCGTTTATGGTGTTTTTTAGCATGGAAAAGATGCTTGGAGCCGACTTTGAGAAAGGCCTCGCCAACATGAAAAATTCTCTGAGCGAACAAGCCTCTTCAAAACCCGCTTATGTTATAAAAGAAGTGGAGCTTTCCGCTACCACTTATTTGGTAATGCGCAAAACCATGCCTTTTTCAGAGGTAGCACCGCCCTATTACGAAGCCGCATTTAAAGCCTGCGATGCTGCCCTTAGAAAGGCCGGCGGATCCGCCACCGGAGCTCCGGTATGCCTGGTGTACAAGTGGGATATGACCACCCAACAAGCCGATTTGGGAGCCGGGTTTCCATGCCAAGTTTCCGGAAACCGTTTTGCCGGATTGGAGCGTGTGGATATGCCAGCTGGAAAATCCTACCAAATCGATTACTACGGAAACTACAATGGCACAGGCGCCGCTCACAATGCTATGGAACAACACTTGCAATCCAAGGGCTTAACGCCGACCTACCCCTGCTTCGAGCAGTTCTTGACCGACCCGGGTCAAGAGCCGGATACCGCGAAGTGGCTCACCCGATTGGTTTATTTCGCCAAGTAGTACGGCAGCTTCACCATTTGGCAGTTTAAACATACCTTTTATCAAATTTTAATGCTTTAGGGTAAACGATTTTCCTGTATTTCGACGTTATTATATAAAACGCTGAGATATGAGACTTGCTCTTGCTTTTGTACTCCTTTTGGCCGGTTTTGCCTGCCTGATTTTTTTGTAGAGAGCCTTCCTTTTGCAAGTAGGCCAACCAACCATCCTCTTGGAGGTTGATTACCTGGTATGAATATGGTCAGGCATAGGTTGTATGCGTTACTTTTTTTTCGGGACCGGCTTGGTCTTGGCCTTCTGTTGAGCCTTCAGGTATTGTTTGGTGAACGCATCCAATACCGGTTTTTTCTGAGCAGCAAATACCGGATCAAATTCAAATTCCTTGGCTTTGTAGCTGTAGGTAATGCGGGCAACCGGTTCGGTAACGGACTGGGTATCCAGCCCCTCGTAATCGTGCCACAACGACACTTCTATTGGGAAAATAAACGCGCTGTTGATGTCGTCCGGAAGGTGCGCATCCAAGGCTAGGTATTTGGTGATGTAACCCGGTTTTGAAATCTGTATGGTGTAGGTCTGGTCTAAGGGAAGCCGAAAGGTACACTTCCCATTTTCCAACCCGAAGGCAGCTTTTATGAGGGTTCCTTTTTCATTGTGCACCCGAAACAACACCACGGGAATGGGCTCCCCCTTTCCACCGCTGTATTGCAGCGTTCTCCATTCCAGTTCAATATAATGGTCTTTGGAGTTGCGCTTGAACTCCTCCGCCTTTTCCAAATCCTCCTCTGCGATTTCGGCGTCTTGGTTCAATTTCGATTTTGGCGGAGGCTTTGTGGCTGAGTGTGCACCAGGCACCAAACCAAACAGGTTAATCCACAAAAGCAGAATAAAGAGGCGCAAGTTTAACATGCCTAAAACTATAAAAAATTTTCAACAGACGAGCGCTCTCCAGTCAAGGCTATGCGGGTAAGCCCATAATCGTGAGAAGATAATATGATCTCTTTGAGACGTGCATAATCTTCCGGGTGGTGAACAAAATCAACCCCTTTTGTCTCAATCAACAAAACCCTACCTCGGTTTATTTTGCTGTATTGCTCCAAAAATTCCAGATAACCCCTTTGGATGCGCTCCAAATAGGCAGGTTTGATTTCTTGCTCATATGCCCTTCCACGTTTCGAAATGTTTTCGAGCAACTGGGGCACTTCAACGTATAAATAGACCAACAAATCGGGTTTCGGAAGATTCCCGCTCACAATCTGAAAAAACGTGGAATAGAGGCTGATTTCATCATCAGCCAGATTGGCCTGGGCAAAAATTTGGCATTTCTGAATGAAGTAATCTGCTATAATCTGAGGCTGAAACAAGTCATAGGTCAACAGCTCACGTTTCAATTGATGGTAACGCTCCGCTAGGAAACTCAATTCCAAGGGAAATGCATAACGTTCTGGTTCACGGTAGAATTTGGGCAGGAAGTCGTTTTCCTCAAAATGCTCCAACAACAACCTGCTCCCCAAATCTGCCGAAAGCATTTTCGAAAGGGAGGTTTTACCGGCGCCAATGTTGCCTTCAATGACTAAATAGGGGTAGAGCATGCCTCCACAAAAGTAGCAGGGCGATTCTGCTTACAGAGAATAAGTTTTCTACAATCGGTTGAAAAGCAGATCGAGGTAAAAACCAGGTTGCTTTAATCGTTTTCGTAAAGCAAGGTCATCGAACATGCCGGTGAGACTCTCCCGCAAGGCCCGGTTGCCATGGGCTTTCTTCACCACCCAGTTGAACAGCCACGGATATCTACTGAGCTGCTGAAGGCGATGGCTGATGGAGAGTTCATTACCCAGTCTTCTGTACACCCGTTTATCATATTCGCTCAGGGTTGCTGCATCGCGTTTTCCCGCTTTTATGGCCATTTCCAAGGTTCCGGCGGCATGTTGTCCGGCTATCATAGCATTGGCAATGCCTTCACCGGTAAATGGGTCAATGAGGCTGCCGGCATCGCCCACCAACATATATCCCTCACCCGATATTTTTTCTTGCGCAGTGCCAAGTGGAAGGCCCCAACCTACGGGCGATTCCATAGGTTTGGCGCGATAAAAGCGATCTGCAAAGCGCGGATGCGCAACGGCTTGTTCCAAAAGCTTCCTCAAGTTCAGTTTGCGCTTGCTCACCTCCGATGAGAGCATGCCCAAACCCACATTGGCCCGCCCATCGGCCATAGGGAAAATCCAAAAATACCCGGGCAGCAACTCCTCAAGAAAATGCAATTCAATAAAGGAATCACTATGAAATCCTTCCACTCCTTGGTAGTAGCAGCGCAATCCGGCACAATAATGGTCTCGGCGAAAGCCCTTTTCATGCAAGGTCTTGCGCACTACCGAGCGGTCTCCATCTGCCCCAACGAGGTAGTTGCACACAACTTCTATTTGCTCGCCCGCTCTCCGTACATGAAGTAAAAATCCATCCTCCGTCCGCTCTATGCTCTTTAGTTCCGAGCCCGCCCAACGCGTTCCGGGTGCATCGGGAAGCCTGTCCCACAAGAAGGCGTCAAACACCATGCGCGAACACAAATAGCCCGGTGCATGATCAACGGTACTCATATCCAATTTAAACGGCACATCCAATACCAAGCCGCTGGGTGAGGTAAAACGCACACCATGACTTCCCCTGAACCCAGGCATGCCGGCATGAATCTCTTGGTCTAAACCGGTACCCAATTTACGCAGTACACTGAAGACTTTGCCGCTCAGGGCATCGCCGCACACTTTGTCGCGCGGGAAATGAGCCTTGTCGAGCACAAGATGCGCTATACCAGCCTGGTTTAGAAAATGAGAACAGGTGCTGCCGCCGGGTCCGCCACCCACCACCACTACAGAAGTCTCGAACCGCGTGATATCCACAAGAAAAAAATCTTTCGTTAAATGATTTCCAAACGGGCAAACCGCAGCAAAAGTGGTTTAATGCCCACCGATGCAAACCGAATGTTCGCTTTCTCATTCGGCGGATCGCCTTCCAGGCTTAAAACCTCACCCTCACCAAATTTCTCGTGACGAACTCGCTGTCCGGCAATAAGAGTTATCTGATGACCCGATGAAGCACTTGAAGAACCGGGAACCACTTTTTTTAATCCTGGCTTCAGCTGTGTGGGCTTAGGAGCAGGTGGCTCAGCTTTCCGAGAAAATGCATTGGGCGCCGTACCGGTCTTCCGCACCAAAGGACGCTGCTCTCCATAACCGGATGTTTGCCGGGGCAACGATCCCAAACCCGAAGGTGAAGAAAAGTTTAAAAGGTCACGGTTAATCTCCTGAATGAAGCGACTGGGCTCGCTGTACAACAACTGCCCAAATTTATAACGACTTTGAGAGTAGCTCAAGGTCAAACTCCGCTCAGCACGTGTAACGGCTACATAAAACAATCGGCGCTCCTCCTCCAAATCCTTACGGTCGGAAAGCGCCATTTGAGAGGGGAAGAGGTTCTCCTCCAAACCAACCACAAATACATAAGGAAACTCCAAGCCTTTCGCAGCATGCACCGTCATCATCACCACTTTATCGTTTTCGCCCGGCTTGTCCTCCTCCTCCTCCGCATCGGTTAGCAAGGCAATGTCCTCCATAAACTGATCCAAATGCCGAGGAGCATCCTCAGCAGGAGCGAATACCTGCCCGGGCTCTGCATCAAACAAAGCATCGGGAGGACTGATGGGTACATTTTTGTGATCCACAAAGTCTTTTATGCCGTTCAACAATTCTTGAATGTTGTCGTAACGACCAACGCCCTCCACGCTTTTGTCTTGAAACAAATCTTTCAGGATTCCCGTACTCACCGCAATCCGATTGGCCAGAGTAAACGCATCTACCCGTTTCAGCTCTACCTGAAAACTGCGAATGAGGGTAGTGAAGTCATCTAAGCGTTGCCTTGCCGATGCCTGTAACCCTTCAACCGGATTTCCGGAGGTAAGTGCACTCCATATACTGGTTCCAGACTCGGCTGCCGTTAGCACCAAACGGTCAAGGGTGGTGGCGCCAATGCCCCGCGCCGGATAGTTGATGATCCGCTTCAAGGCCTCTTCGTCGTTCGGATTGATAACCATTCTGAAGTAGGCAAGAAGGTCTTTTATTTCTTTTCGCTTATAAAAAGACAGTCCGCCGTAGATTCGGTAAGGGATGCCCATTTTGCGCAGCGCCTCCTCCATGGCCCTGCTTTGGGCATTGGTTCGATACAGGATGGCAAAGTCGCGGTTGGCAACCTGGTGGTTCATCTTGTGCTCAAAAATGGTCTGGGCCACCTGCCACCCTTCCTCGTTCTCGGTTAAACTTTTAAGGATTTTGATGCTGTCGCCGGATGGGTTTTCCGTCCAGACTTCCTTTTTTATTTGCTCTTTGTTGTTGGCAATCACCTGGTTGGCTGCAGCTACGATAACCTGGGTAGAACGATAGTTCTGCTCCAGTTTATAGGTTTGCAACTGAGGATAATCGCGCTTAAAATTTAGAATGTTGTCGATGTTGGCTCCCCGAAACGCATAAATGCTTTGTGCATCGTCGCCTACAACACAAATGTTTTCGTATGCGGCAGCCAGCTTCTTTACAATGAGGTACTGCGATATGTTGGTATCTTGATACTCATCTACCAAGATGTACCGAAATTTATGCTGGTACTTGTTCAGCACTTCCGGAAAATCGCGCAACAACACGTTCATCTGATACAGCAGATCATCGAAGTCCATAGCCCCCGCCTGAAAGCAGCGCTTTTGATAAAGCTCATAGATTAGGCCCATCTTGGGTCTCATGGACGCGTTATCGTCTGCTTGAATGGTAGCGTCGCGTTGATAGGCTTGCCAGGATATGAGGTTGTTTTTACAAGAAGAGATGCGGTTTAAAACCATCCCGGGCTTGTATATTTTATCATCCAAATTCTGTCCTCGAATGATGGTTTTTATAAGGCTTTTCGAATCGTCGCTATCGTAAATGGTGAAGTTTGACGGATAGCCTAATTTTTCGGCTTCCACCCTTAGGATTTTGGCAAACACGCTGTGGAAGGTGCCCATCCAAAGGTTGCGCGCTTCCGTTGTGCCCACCAATTGGGCAATGCGTTCCTTCATCTCCCGCGCGGCCTTGTTGGTAAAGGTCAAGGCCAATATTTGAAAGGCATCTACCCCTTTCGAAAGCAGGTTGGCCATGCGGTAGGTAAGCACCCGTGTTTTGCCCGAACCGGCTCCTGCAATGATCATTACAGGGCCTTGAAGGGCTTCCGCAGCCTGGCGCTGTACCGGGTTTAACTCGTCGAGAAAGGTTGGTGAGGTCATGTATCGAATCGCTCAAAGATAACACTCAGCTCCCGGTTCTTTCCTCTTTTCCGCTCTTCCTTTTTACACCTTTTTTCATGCATGCAACCACGACGGTTCTGTATCTTTGAGCATGCGCAAAAGAAGCCTTCAAGAGATTGAGCATGAGCATGCAAACAACCCGGTAACGGGCCTGTTCCCAGTGGTGCTTATTCTCGATAATCTAAGGAGTTTGCACAATGTAGGGTCTGTTTTTCGTACCGCCGAAGCGATGGGGGTTAAGGAACTTTACTTGTGCGGCTTCACCGGACGCCCACCCCAACGCGATCTCCATAAAGCTGCTCTCGGTGCTGAGTTTCGTCTCTCCTGGAAGGAGTTTCCATCTACGTTGGAAGCCGTCCGCCATGCATGGGAACATGGGTATCGGGTGGTGGCACTTGAACAAACACACGATAGTACCCCCCTGCAAGCATTTGCCTGGAACGGCGAGCCCCTTGCACTGGTACTCGGAAACGAGGTGCACGGGGTTGACGACGAAGCACTCGAAGTAGTTTCAGAAGCGATTGAAATACCCCAGTGGGGAACAAAACATTCGTTTAATGTTGTGGTAAGCGTCGGTATCGTATTGTGGCACCTGCGCTGGGCACTTAATTTTTCCAGTCATGGCAGCTGAAACTCGAAAGGTGGTTTGGCAGGTAGAGGGCATGACGTGCATGGATTGTGCCAACACCATTCAACATTACCTTAAAAAAGACCATGGTCTTCTGGCCCGCGTGGATTACCTGCAGGGTCAGGTCCAGTTCGAGTGGCCAACGTCTGAATCGCTCGAACCGCTCGAAGAAGGAATCAACGGCCTCGGCTATCACGTGGTTAACGATAAACGGTTGAGCAGACTCCCCTGGTACAAGAAGACGCCATGGGCCTTAGGTGTTTCCATCGCATTAACCTTGCCTTTTTTTCTAGAACATCTGGGTGTGCCCATGCATGGGTTGCACCATCCTGTTGTGGCTCTCGGATTTGCCTCTCCTGTATTATTGCTGGGCAGCCTTCGCTTTGGGAAAGGTGCCCTTACATCGATGCGCATGGGCAAGCCCAATATGGATGTGCTCATCCTCACCGGCGCCTGGGCAGCATTCCTCTACAGCGCGTATTTGATGATGCAAGGACAACATCATCTGTACTTTGAAACCGCTGCTTCTATCATCACGTTTGTATTATTGGGTAATTTTATAGAGGAGCGTGCTCTTCACAAAACCGGCGATGCCCTAAAGGCCCTTGCCGCCGAAATGCCGGCAACCGGAAACCGCATCTCTCTGCAGTTCGGTAAACGGGTGGTGGAGACTCTTCCTGTGCACGACCTCCGGGTGGGCGACCTGCTGTTGATTCGACTCGGCGAAACTGTACCAACCGATGGAGAGGTAGTGGAAGGAGTTGCAGAACTTAACGAGCAGGCCATCACCGGCGAATCGCTGCCGGTGGCCAAGCAGCCCGGCGATGCGGTAATGGCCGGAACCCGCTTAGTGGCCGGAAGCCTAACCATGCGCATGACCACCGCCGGCCCCAACAGTACGCTCAACCGCATTCTGATGCTGGTGCGCGAAGCATTGCACAAAAAACCAGCCATTCAGAACCTAGCCGATCGCATCAGCGGCCGATTCGTTTGGCTTGTGCTTGGCCTAACCCTACTCAGCATTCCAATCAATCTATGGCTTACCGCGAATTGGGAGGATACCCTATTAAGAGCAGTGGCCATTTTGGTGGTAT
The DNA here is from genome assembly GCA_040374085.1 of Flavobacteriales bacterium. Taxonomy (GTDB): domain Bacteria; phylum Bacteroidota; class Bacteroidia; order UBA4408; family UBA4408; genus JBEIVB01. The sequence continues at coordinate 11,297 of JBEIVB010000021.1, forward strand.
CCTGCCCTTGTGCTATGGGTCTTGCCACACCAACCGCTGTAACAGTGGGCTTGGGGGCCGCTACTCGCCAAGGTGTGTTGGTGCGCGGTGCCGATACGCTCGAACGTTTGGCCCAAACCCGGTTTATGCTCTTCGATAAAACCGGAACGCTTACCAGCGGACAGTTTCATTTGGAACATGCTTCTTTGGTTGATGCGTCTGAAGATTGGCAAGAAGGGTTGGCATATATGGCACAACAGTCTACACACCCGCTTTCCATGTCTCTGGCAAGGGCGCTAACACCTCATGCAAACGGTCGTTTTCAATGGGTTAAAGAACACCCGGGTGTGGGTATGGAAGCCATCGATGAGCAAAACCGCATCTGGTGGCTGAAAGGGGCACAAAACCAAAGCGGCAGCGGCAAAGAAATGGAACTCTCGGTGGATGGGAAAGTTCGGTGGAACGCCCGTTTGGTGGATACGCCAAGAGAAGGTATAAGGGAAATGTTGCAAAATCTTATTGCCCTCGACATTCAACCTGTTCTGGTTTCCGGTGACAAGCATCAACAGGTGGAGGCCTTCTCCAAAGGGCTCCCTTGGTTTGCAGTATGGTCGGATCTCAAACCCGAAGAGAAACGATCCAAACTGCTTGCCCTTCAAGAGGAGGGTATTGTGGTAATGGTTGGCGATGGCATAAACGATGCACCCGCCCTCGCTCAAGCCGATGTGGGCATCTCACTCGAAGGTGCAAACGGTGCCGCAAAAGAAACAGCCCAAGTAGTGATGCTCAATCCCGACCAGCTCAACGCCATCCCCAAGTTGATTGCACTCTCCAAAGAAACAATTCGAACCATAAAGCAAAATTTATATTGGGCGTTCTCATATAACCTTATTGCAATTCCGGTTGCTGCACTGGGCGGACTCAGTCCCATGATTGCAGCCCTATCCATGGCCACATCCGATTTGGTGGTGATTGGAAACGCCTTGCTGCTGGCGAATAAAATAAAACGAAAGCGTTAAAAGAAACGCTCTCCCTGCCACAATAAGGTACGCAACCCAAACACCATCCAAAAATCCCGCTTGGTAAACGTTGCAGAAGTTTCGAGCCGAGCTGTGAGACCGCCAAAAAGAGAAAGCCTACTCTCTGAACTCAACAGAAGGTAGCCGCGGACATCTGCAAGCCACAAGTTGGTGTTTAGGCCCTGGCCTACGAAGTTGCCATACTCATTTGGACGAATAAAATAGGGTTGGAAGATGTTCTGGCCCCAGCTTTTTCCGGGCGTGTCTAGACCTACATTTATCTGCTGCAAAGTGCCAATCACGGTAATTCCGCTCTTGTTGGGCTTATACCACATGCGCATCAACAATTCCGAAAAGTTCGCACCTATAGGATGGGCAAGACTTTGGTTGTAGTGCCCGTAATTTTGGTTTCCATTTTTGTGGTAATAGGTATAGGGCCTCACCCAGTTGTATTCGATTTGTAGGCTAAACTCTTTTCGGCCAAATAGGTTATTCTGCTTAACGCCCAGTTGAAAGGCCTGCTTGTTTTCTACCCAACCTCTTCCAGATCGAATCTCAGCAAGCAAGAACTCGTCCAGCATTACCTGACCGTAGATTCGTGTGTGCTTTCCCACAGAGTAACCAACGTAAGCCCCAAGCAGTGAGTTATCGGGTGAGCCTACAGAATATTCTACGGGACGAAAAAACAACACAGGATTTAGATAATTGACATCGAAACCGATTCCTCTACCCCCGTTTTGATTTCGGTTCTGGAATACAATGGCTTCAAAAATGCCCACCGTAAGCCGCTTGTTTACTTGCCAGCTCAAATGGTGAATAGAGGCGTATTTGGTACCAAAAAGAGCGGGGTCACCTCCAGCCCCACGAATGTCCTGCAGCAAGCAAAACATACTTTGGTAATTCACTTTCCAAACCCTGGTCATAATGCGGAAGAACCGCATGGGGGCTGCATTATCGGAGAGCAGCAGAGAGCGTTGGCCCTCACCAATAAAGGTACTTCCGCGGCCGGCCGAAAAGGAGAAAAAACGATTGGGTGCCCAGGTAAGCAAATACTGAAAGGATTGTCCACTCCATCCTTTTCCGTTGGCAGTGGCAATACCACGGCCCTGCAAAATTCCCCAACGTTTGGAAATGCTGTCTTGATAAGTGGGAAGTTGCACTTGTTGCTGCTCCCATGCGCCTTCGAAAAAGAACCTGTTCCTCCAATGAGCCTGTAGCATACCGCCATAGGCAAGGGTATGGGTGGGACTCGATCTGCGCAGGTCGTAACCGAATTCAGCACCTCCCAGCGGAGATAGGGTGATTCCCCAGCGCCGTTCTGCAGGCCCAATGCGCCACTGCACCAACCGAATCCATTGCTCCCGCATCACCGTTTTTGGAGGTAGAATTTGATGGGCATTTGTAACGTCCGGATTGGGCAATGTTTTTTGAAGGGAATCGGGCACCCGAAAATCGGCGGGTACCACCCAAGGAGACGTGGCACAGGCAGAACGCATGGAGTCAACAGGATGAACCTGGGCCCTACACGGATAAGCCAGCAACCACACAACCAAGCTCAGGCAAATTACCCTGCTCAATAAAGCCATTGCCTTGTCTTATAATAATACGGTATTTGAAATCCCAGTAATGGAGCCCCAATTGCCACAAATAACGATCGGCTTGGCCCCCAATTCATAGTAACCACAGCAGAAATAACAGATATCATCGTAATGCCATAGATGATTAATACTGTTTGTCTATGGCTGAACCCGGCATCTAGGAGGCGATGGTGCACATGATTCCGATCGGCAGAAAACGGCGAACGCCCACGAAATATTCGGTACAGGAAAATGCGTAAGGTGTCGGTCAATGGATAGAAAAGAAGGGATACCACCAAGCTCGGCTTGGAAATCAAATCCAAGGGTTTTACAAGATAAAAACTGTTGGGATACTCAATCAATCGAATCGCCAGATACGACATAATCAATCCAATGGTAAGCGAACCGGAATCCCCCATAAAAATTCGAGCCGGTGAGAAATTATAGCCCAAAAATCCTGCAAGGGATCCGGCCAAGGAGAAGCACAAACAACTTTCTACAGAATTTCCGGCAAGCAAAAACCAAATGCCAAAAAACAAAGCCCCAATGAATCCAACACCCCCAGAGAGTCCATCAACCCCATCAATCAGGTTAAAGGCATTGATTACCACAATGAAAGTGAACAGAGAAAGTGAAATCGAAAACCAGTATGGGATTTCATAAACATGAAAGACGCCGTGAAGACTTTTTAAGCGAACATCTGCAAGAACAACCATGATGGCCGAAACCAAAATTTGTGCTGCTAATTTTTTTAGTGGATCGGTACCGATGATGTCATCCTTTATTCCAACGAAAAAAAGGATGAGGATGCTTCCGGTAAGGTAGTTCAAAGTATCCAAGTAAGGCGATGGATAGCACAGGGTGAAACCCAATAAGGTTCCAGCAAAAATCATGATGCCACCAATGGTTGGTATCTCCCCTCTGTGTATTTTTCTCTCTTGGTCCGGTTTGTCTATGAGGCCTTTGAGTTCGGCTACTTTAATCAAAGACGGGGTAAAAAACACCACCACCAAGAAGGAAACTACAAAGGCAATAAAGTCCAACTCCATAATACCGATGCTATTCGTTTACAAGTAGACATGCCCAATGCATTAGACCTTGGTTGGGTGTAAGGGAACAGGGCAAAGAGAAACAGAGAATTGTCGTTACAATTTTTTCTTGATTTCAACCATCTCGTAACCTTCAATCAAATCTCCTTCCTTGATGTCGTTGAAACCATCAATGTTCAATCCGCATTCGTAACCTGTGGCCACCTCTTTTGCATCGTCCTTGAAACGCTTCAACGATCCAAGGGTACCCGTGTGCACCACAATCCCATCGCGAATGATGCGGACTTTTGTGTTGCGGGTAATCTTGCCATCCATTACCATACAACCCGCAATGCTGCCCACCTTGGAGATTTTGAAGACCTGACGAATTTGAACGTTGCACACTACTTTCTCTTCGAATTCCGGTGCCAACAAGCCTTCCATGGCCGCTTTTACTTCGTTGATGGCATCGTAGATAATGCTGTACAGGCGAACATCGATTTGTTCCTGCTCGGCCAGTTTTCTTGCATTCGCAGATGGCCTTACCTGGAATCCTACAATGATGGCGTTAGAAGCAGAAGCCAATAACACATCCGATTCGGTAACCTGACCCACCGATTTGTGGATTACGTTTACCTGAACCTTCTCTGTTGATAGTTTTAAAAGCGCATCCGTTAAGGCTTCTATAGAACCATCCACATCGCCTTTCACGATGATGTTCAATTCCTTGAAATCTCCAATGGCCAAACGACGACCAATTTCGTCGAGGGTAATGTGCTTTTGAGAACGGTAACCCTGTTCGCGCAACAACTGCATGCGGCGGTTCGCAATTTCTCGCGCCTCACGCTCATCGTCCATAACTTTAAATTTATCTCCGGCAGTTGCGGCACCACTCAATCCCAACAACAATACAGGAGTAGATGGCCCCGCTTTTTTGATGGCTCCGCCCCGCTCATTGTTCATAGCTTTTACTCGGCCACTGTGGCATCCTGCGAGCACCACATCACCCACTTCAAGAGTTCCCGATTGAACCAGTAAGGTGGTGACATAACCTCGCCCCTTATCCAAACTCGATTCTATAACGGTACCAACGGCATTTTTAGATGGGTTGCCTTTCAAATCCAAAAGCTCTGCTTCCAGAAGAACTTTCTCCAACAACAAATCAATATTGGTTCCTTTTTTAGCAGAAACCTCCTGACACTGATATTTTCCACCCCACTCCTCAACCAAAATATTGATGGCAGAAAGCTCCTCGCGAATCTTGTCTGCATTGGCTCCGGGTTTGTCCATTTTGTTGATGGCAAAAACAATCGGAACACCTGCTGCTTGAGCGTGATTTATAGCTTCTTTCGTCTGGGGCATCACGTTGTCGTCCGCTGCCACCACAACAATTACAATATCCGTAACCTGAGCACCACGCGCACGCATGGCCGTAAAGGCTTCGTGACCAGGAGTATCAAGGAAAGTCATCCGTTTGCCGTTCTCCAAGGTAACGCCATACGCGCCGATGTGCTGGGTGATACCACCTGCCTCGCCGGCAATAACGTTGGCCTTACGAATATAATCGAGCAAGGAGGTCTTCCCGTGATCTACGTGGCCCATTACCGTTACAATTGGAGGCCTTGGCTTCAAATCTTCTGGAGCATCGGTCTCCTCCTCAACGTCTACGGTTTCCTCTGCAGTTACAAATTCAACGGTATAGCCAAACTCCTCTGCCACAATAACAATGGTTTCGGCCGAAAGACGCTGATTGATGGACACAAACATGCCCAAGCTCATACACGTGGAGATGATTTCATTCACCGAAACGCTCATCATTCGAGCAAGCTCATTGGCCGAAACAAACTCGGTTACTTTCAGAACGCTCTTATCAGCCTCACGCTGTTGAATGTCGCGTTGTAATTTTTCGCTGGCTTCATCGCGCTTTGCCCTGCGCAGCTTTGAGGACTTCGATTTCCCTGACCCGCTCAATCGGGCCAAGGTCTCTTTTATTTGATTTTGAATCTCTTCGGGTGTCAGCTCAGCTTTCTCCTGGCGGGGGCCACGGTTCTGATTTCCAGGTCGATAGTTAGAGGTGCTGCCAACGCCAGGCCTGCGTCCAGTCTCCAGAGAAGCTCCAGATACCATGTCGCCCGATATGCCTTTCTTTTTAATGCGTTTCCGCTTCTTCTTCTCTCCATCGGCAGCTGATGAACCGCTGTCTGTTCCCGACTTTTTCTTGTCGTCGCGAACCGGAAGCACCATCTTCCCTAAAATTACAGGGCCACCTAACTTCTCGTATTGCGTTACGTGAACATTGTCAACGGGTGCATCCGGAGCTTTTGCTTCAACAGGTGTTTCCTTAACTTCTAAAGGCTCGGGCTTGGGCTCAACCTGCGGCTGCTCAACTGGGGTTGCCGCAGGTAACGGTGTCTCCACCACAGGCTCAGCCTTTACCACTTTTGCGGACCCGGCAGTCTTCTTGCCCTTCTTATCCGGCTTTGTTTTGCTGTTTAAGGCATCTAGGTCAATCTTGCCTTTTACCTTAACCGAGATGTCATCGTCAACTTTGGCACGAATTACGCCTTCGTCTACTTTGGTCTCCTCTCTGGTAACTTCCACAGGCGCAGAAGGTACATCAACCGGCTCAGCTAGAGCCACAACCGGTTCGGGTTTGGCTGGCTCAGGCTCCGACAAGGGGGCCTCGGCAACTGGAGTAGGAACAGGGGCGGGAGCAGCAACGGGAGCGGCAACAGCTTCCTTCCGAACAGCTTTGTCCTTAAGCAATTGTTGAGATTCCTCCTTCGCTTTTTTGTCCTGCTGAAATTGCTTCAACAACAGAGCATACAATTCCGAACTCAACTTGGTATTGGGAGAGCCGTCAATTTGAATTTTTTGCGAATTCAGAAACTCCACGATGGAGCCAACCGAAATGTTTAACTCCTTCGCTGCTTTGGTTAATCGTATGCTGTCGTTTTCTGCCATCCTGTCCGTTGTGGGTTCAAAGATACTCGGTTATGCGGGTTTTTAAAGGTTCAGTTTGGGTAGATTACTCGAATTCGGCTTTTAGAACAGATTTAATCTCTTTTATGGTCTCCTCTTCTAAATCAGTTCTACGAACCAACTCCTCGGTTGGAATCTCCAAAACACTCTTGGCGGTATCACAACCAATGGCTTTTAACTCATCCAACATCCAGCTCTCAATCTCATCGGCAAATTCTTCCAGATCCACATCCTCCTGATCTACATCTGTATCGCGGTAAACATCGATCTCATAACCGGTTAACTTACTGGCCAACTTAATGTTATGGCCGTTTTTGCCTATCGCAAGAGAAACTTGATCCGGCTTTAAGTAAACTTCAGCTCTGCTGTCTTCTTCATCAATTTTAATGGAGGTGATTTTGGCAGGACTAAGGGCACGAGAAATATATAAAGGGATGTTGTTGGTGAAGTTGATAACGTCAATGTTCTCGTTTCTCAATTCGCGAACAATGCCATGAATACGACTTCCTTTCATTCCCACGCACGCTCCAACCGGATCAATGCGGTCGTCGTATGATTCTACAGCAACTTTTGAGCGCTCGCCGGGCTCACGTACAATTTTTCGAATGGTTATTAAACCATCAAATACTTCCGGAACTTCCTGCTCAAACAAACGCTCCAAGAAGGTGGGCGAAGTACGCGACAACAAAATAATAGGCGAGCTGTTCCGCATGTCCACCTTCAACACAACCGCGCGAACGGTATCCCCCTTTTTGAAGAAATCCGATGGAATCTGCTCCGTTTTGGGTAAAATAAGGTCGTTGCCCTCATCGTCGCGTATCAAGGTTTCCTTTTTCCAAGTTTGATACACCTCTCCAGAAACAATTTCACCAATCCGATCCTTGTATTTCTTGTAAATGGCATCTTTCTCCAACTCCAAAATCCGCGATTGCAGGTTCTGGCGAATGGCCAAAACCGACCTGCGACCAAATTCCAATAGATTCACTGGCTCAGAAAGTTCCTCCCCAATTTCGTAATCCGGCTCAATTTTCTGGGCATCCGAGAACGAAATGTGCCTATTCTCGTCGTAATCGAAACTGTCTTCGGCATACTCATCGTCAACCACCTCGCGGTTGCGCCAAATCTCTAAGTCGCCCTTGTCGATGTTGATGATAAAGTCGAAGTTTTCGTCTGTTCCATATTTCTTGATGAGCATGGTACGAAATACATCTTCTAAGATGCTCATCATGGTAGGCCGGTCGATGTTCTTAAATTCTTTGAACTCGCTGAAAGCCTCAATCAGATTGATTTTGTTCATGGTTTAACGGAATGATATGTTCACAAATGCTTGATGCAACTCTTGGTAGGAGATGGACTCCTCAACCGAAATTTTTTTCTTGCCTTCTTTTTTGCTGTATTCCAAAATGAAACCCTCTTCCGTTGCCGAGACCAATTTTCCCTCTCGGGTGCTGCGATCGGAAAGGGTAAGGCGAAGAGACCTTCCAATGTTTTTCTGAAACTGACGCGGAATCGCCAAGGGCTGGTCTACACCAGCAGAGGCAACCTCCAACTCAAAATCCTCCGCCTCTCGATCCAGGTTGTGCTCAATAGCCCGGCTCACCGCCACACAATCCTCTATGGTTACCCCATCATCCCCGTCAACCCGAAACACAATGCGGTTGCCTGGCAAAACGGTCAGGCTAACCACAAAAAGATCCGGACGGGTAGACAGAAAAACATCTGCCAAGGCTTTTATGCGCTCAGTTGGTATCATCACAAAGAAAAAGGGGACTTTGGGTCCCCTCTTCACGTTTTCAGAAATGCTGCGCAAAAGTAAGCGTTCCATCCCGAACCGCCAAATAATAGCCGCCCGGCTTCCTTATTTTTGTAGTTTTCTTACACAATGCGTTAATTTTCTAAAAAAAATTTCGTTTGAACGAGCGATGATGTATGTTAAATTTATATTTTTGAATGAAAGTTCGATTACCTTCGATCAAAGCCTATCTATGAATTCTTTAAATCAAGCCTTTTTCCCGGCCCTAAAGCGCTTGACGCTATGGATGCTGCTTACCTGTTTTTTTACGGTGATATCCTTGGGAAGCCTAAAAAACTTAGTTACCCAGACAAAAGCTCAAGCCACGCAAACCGAGCAAGCTGTAGACCCTAACCTAAACAAAACTCAAAAGTCGGTATTCGACGAGCTCAAAAAAGCTACGTCTGAGGATAAAAACACGGTTCTTTCTCTCATTATGATTGGGGCCGTTCTTGCTGTAGTTGCTCTTGCCATGTATCTGGCTTTCAGGGGAGGCAGTTCATCCCGGAAAACGCAATTTACGCGCACTCCCAAGAAGCAAATCTAATCCTCATCAACACAATTACGTTCCCTCCCGATTCTCTGTTGAGGTTGTAACGCTTTGGGTTTAAATCCAACCTTTTTCCACCGCATCCCTGCTGTGGTATGAAATTAGAATCGAAGCTCCTGAGCGTACAAATGCATGCAGGGTTTCCGTAACTACAGCATCCTCTTGAATAAGCCCTCTTTCGGCAGCAGCTTTAACCATGGCATATTCCCCTGAAACGTTGTAACAGGCTATGGGCAGCAACGTTCGGCTTCTTAAATCCTTGATTACATCCAAGTAGGCCAATGCAGGTTTAACCATCAGAGCATCCGCTCCTTCCTGTTCGTCCAACAATCCCTCCAGCATGGCTTCTCGACCGTTGCGGTAGTCCATTTGGTAGCTCTTCCGATCGCCGTGTTGAGGCGATGAGTCGGCCGCCTCACGGAACGGTCCGTAGTATGCAGAGGCAAACTTTATGGCATATGACATGATGCCGGTATCCTCCATTCCATGATGATCTAAAACGCTCCGAATGGCAGATATTCTTCCGTCCATCATATCCGAAGGCGCCACTACATCGGCTCCTGCCCGTGCATGACTTAAGGCCATTTGGGCCAATAGCTCAACGCTTTGGTCGTTCAACACACGGTTGTTTTCCAAAACACCGCAATGGCCATGGTCTGTGTATGCACACACGCAGACATCCGTCATCAGCCAAAGATCGTCGCCAAACGCCTGCTTCAAGGAGCGAATGGCGCGGTTAACAGCATTCTCCGGATGCGATGCCGATTCTGCATGAGAGGTCTTGTTTTCTCCGACCCCAAACAGCAGGATTTTGTTCAAGCCCTTTTTTAAACCCGCCTCTACATATGGCAATAAGCGATCCACAGAACGATGCGCGATGCCGGGCATCGCATTAATGGGGTGTAAGATGCCTTCACCCGGCACTACAAAAAGGGGTTCAACCAATTGGTCGCGGTGCACGCGGGTTTCAGCTACCAAGCTTCTTACCAGTGGCGTTCGGCGATTTCTACGCGGGCGTCGGATGATGTCCATTTCGTTGAGCATTGAGGGTGTAAAGTGCTTCCAAGAGACCCACCTCGTCGGGCTTAGATGCTTGTTGGTGAAACTGCGGAAGGGGTCCCTGCCATGCTTCCCGGCAATGGGGGCCCATCCATACGATGGCGTTCGGTAGGCAATCCGGCCAAAGAGATTGATGCGCCTTCACCTGAGAAGCACTTGTAAACAACCATAGGTCTGCTTCCGGCAGGGTAAGGTCGGTACGAGTCTCTGGCCGATACCATTCTTCCCTTATTACTTCACAGCTGTTGGCGAGTATGCGTTCAACGGTTTGCTTTCCCAATGCCGACGCCGGAATGTAAACACGACACATTCCGCTTTGGTGAGCAAAGGCCTCGGCAACTTCTTGTGGAGTACCGGACCCCTCAAATTGAGGTATACGGCCCTCTTTCCTGAGTGCTCCTGCCGTGCCACTTCCCATACTAGCAATGCGCACGCCGCTCCAGGTGGTAGGAATAGACGGCAAGAATGCAGAAACAGCACCAGGACTGTTAAAGAAGACCCAATCGGGTGGGGCCATCTGCAAGGGCCTGGGTGTAATGTGAATGCGCGTTAGACTGTTGCCTTTTATCCCGAAGCCCTGACTGGATAAAGTATGCCGAATGAAAGAATAACGATTCTCCTCGGCGCTGATCCAAACCCTGCAAGGTTTTTGGAGGGCAACCAAGCGATGCGCCTCTAGGGCCATCTGCAATGGGTCGCTGCCCCGAATACTCAGCCGATAGGGTGCCAATGTCGAATTGGAGGAATAGGCTACATCCAAAACAACATCGTTCGATTCCCGGCGGCAGTGCGCACCAAGTGGCAGGTGGCAACCTCCTCCAAAAAGTTTCAACAGGCTCCGCTCCCCAGCCAATAGATTCATAACCTCGGGCTGATGAATGGTGTTTTGCAAAAGAGAAATTAGCTCGGTATCGTGTAAACGGGTTTGCAGGGCAAGCACACCTTGAGCCGGTGCCGGACTAATCGCCCGCTCAGATAAGATTTGCGCCTGCAAGGGGCTAAGGTCTAGGGCGAGCCTGTTCAAACCGGCCTGAGCCAAAAGGGTCGCATCCACTGTTCCATTTTTTACCTTTTCCACACGGGTGGGCACGTTGCCTCGAATGTCTTCCAGGTACAAATCGGGTCGCCATGCCAGTAACTGTACTTTTCTTCTGGCGGAACTGGTTCCAACGCGAGCACCTTCTTTGAGCCCAAATAAGCGGGTTGGGTCATAAGCATCCGGATGAATCAATAAGCATTCTCGAGGATCTTCACGGTCTGATACCGCTGCAAGGGTAAGGCCTTCGGGTTGTTCGGTTGGAAGGTCTTTATGCGAATGCACCGCCAGATCGATTTCGCCGCTGAGCAATGCCTCCTCAAGTTCTTTGGTAAAAAAGCCTTTTCCTTCCAGCTTATCTAGGCTAAGATGCTGAATGCGATCGCCTTGGGTTTTGATAATGTTCAACTCAACGTTGAGCCCTTGCTGCAACAATTTCTTTTGAATGAAACGGGCTTGCCACAAAGCAAGGTCGCTTCCCCGCGTTCCAATGATTAGGGTCGATTTCATGAAACCCGGTTGAGCAGGATGGATTTGGCCATGCGCATTGGAACCGAGATGTATTTCTTCTCCAGATAATCTACCACCCGCTCCAATACTTCAACTGAGGACGGATCCATCTGCTCAAGCTCCTTTGCAAACACCTGTTCAAAGGCAATGGTTCTGATGTGCTTCACTGCCTCTGGAACCGCCTGCATGGCCAATTCTATTTCTCTCTGCCGTGCCGCAATTTGGTATTGCTCCAAGCCATCCTCAACGATGGTTTGGCAAGCCGATAGCTCTTTCTCCCTAGCTTGAAGGTTTGTTTTGGCTACCTCCTGCAGATGTTCCATTCCAATGAAGTGTACCGGGCATTCAGAAAGAAGGCTGCGGTCGATATCCCCGGGCAAGGCCAAATCCACCAACCATTTCTTTCCATCTTCACCCTCCATCCATTTCGAAATACGCTCTGCATCAACCAGAGGAAGCGGGGATCCGGTGCATGAGATCAACACGTCAAATCCACCTTCATGCGCATTCAATTCAGAAAGGGCCTTGCCAGTTCCGCCACACTCAGCGGCCAAGGCAATGGCCTTTTCTGGTGTGCGGTTGTATATGGTGATGTTCCTTAGGCCATGCTTGTAAAGAAAACGCACCATGGCGGTGTTCGTTACCCCAGCACCAATCATCAACACACGGGCTTCTTGAGGCAAAGACCATTTTACCAATTCGTGAAACGCAAGGGAAACCACCGAAACAGGCCTGTTTGCAATCTCCGTCTCGGTAAAAACACGCTTGGCGGTTTCAATGGTGCAGCGCAGCAGAAGACGCAAGGCATCGCCGGTGAGGCCAGCAGCGCGACAGCGCTCAAAAGATTCACGTACCTGTGTTATAATTTCCCGCTCTCCAATAACCAAGGAGTCGAGAGAGGAAGCAACTTCAAAAAAATGCCGAACTGCAGGCACCCCGGAAAAGGTCTGAGCCCCGGATGCCAGAGCACGGAGTTCATGCAAAGGAAGATGACCGCAAAGCTCGGACAACACCTGATTTACCGACTCGGCATGCAGGGGATCGGGGCTAATGAAGGTGATTTCTACCCGGTTGCAGGTAGCAAGTGCCATGCATTCACTCCAACCCATGCCGGTTTTCACATCCAACAGCGATTTTTCCAGCGTCTCCAACGACCTTTGTATGCCGCCAATCTGGGCAACCGAAAGGGTGCGGTGGGTAAACGCAATTATGTGAAGGTTCGAATACAAGGATTAGCCTGTTGGGCTGCAAAAGTCCGAGGAACGCGCTCCCCACTTGTCATGCCTTTGTCAGAAAGTGCTTTTGGGCCTTATTTTAGGACCGAGAATTGCATCGATCCAGATTTCTATGGACCCTTGCCGCTGAGGCCATGCAAATAGGCGGAGGAAGGTTAAACAAAACCCCATACTTTTTCGTTTTATGTTCTAAGTTTTTCTTCTCATGCAAAATCCGATCGATCCAGACAAAGTTGCCCAACATCCCGGACTCATGGAGTTTCCACACCATGTGGGCAGCGCTGTGATCAAGCCCGAGGATCGGGGAAAAATAAAGAGCAAGGCCCTTACGGCCATGCAGGAGCAAACCCATACCCAACTCCGTCAGTTGCAACAGCAGATGGAGTTGCTCCGCTCTCAGGCTATGGAAATTCGCAAGCGCGTAGAAATTTCAGAGGTCATATACAACACGGAAATGCGCTTTGAGCCCCTCATTGGTCATCGCTATTTTGTGTATAAAACAGCCAAGTCGAGTCATGTTCTTTCTATGATTGGACCCAACGAATGGGGATCCAGCATGCCCTATTCCGAATTCGTTTCCGAAGTAAGGCTGTTGGCCGATTATACCTGGGAGGTGATCAGCAATTGACTTTTGTATGGGGCGTCTCCTTCCATATTTTCCACTTTCCATCGTGGTGCTTCCGGGCGAAAGAACCCGACTGCATATCTTCGAACCACGTTATAAGCAACTTATTATGGAATGCACCGAGCGCGAAATGTCTTTCGGAATTCCGTTTGTGACTCAGTCTAAGTTCGCAGATTTGGGAACAGAGGTGCTGGTGCGCAGGGTGCTGAACCGTCAGGAGAATGGGGAAATGGACATTGAGGTGGAGGGCATCGGCTTGTTTCGCGTAAAAAATTTGCGCAATCCTCTCCCCGAAAAGCTATACAGCGGCGGTGAGGTGGAAGATGTTCGCTTCAATAGCGAAGTACGCAGCGCCGAGGTGTTAGAGGTATTTCGCTGGTTTTGTGCCAGCATGGAACGCACCTTTCCCGAAGACGAGATTCAAACGTTATATGAGGTGGCCGATGCCTTAGAGCTCGACCAATTACAGAAGTACCGCCTCATCTCCATCCGCAACCCCAAAGCCATTGCGGCCTTTCTCGTGAACCAAATGCGACTTATGGTTTCCGTGACCAAGCAAGAAACCATTCTAGAAGATCGCTTTTTTCTCAACTGAGCCCATGCGCGCATTGATCCAACGCGTTTCCGGTGCCTCTGTTTCCGTTGATGGCAAGATGATCTCAATCATAAACAGAGGGCTGTTGGTTTTTGTGGGCATAGGCCCAATGGATGACGAGCAAGATGTGCAGTGGATGGCTCGAAAAGTGGTGCAGATGCGCCTGTTTTCAGACGAGCAGGGAAAAATGAATCGTTCCGTTATCGAAATCGGCGGTGCAGTGCTGTTGGTTAGCCAGTTTACGTTGTTTGCCAGCACCAAAAAAGGAAATCGTCCCGGCTTCGCGGCGGCAGGTCCACCCGAGGTTGCACGAGCGGTTCTTCAACGTCTGGAAGATGCCATGAATAAAGAGGGCGCAGAGGTTGCGCTTGGGCAGTTTGGTGCACACATGCAGGTTGAACTCATCAACGACGGACCCGTTACCATCTGGCTCGATTCCCGCATGTCAGAATAATGCACCGGCTTCATTCCTCATCCATTTGAAGCATGCCCAGATAAGACCGATAGCGAGAATCTGCAATTCCTCCTTCTGCGAGTGCCTCTAAGACGTTGCACCCCGGCTCTTCTACGTGCAAACAGTTGTGAAAGCGGCAACCCGACATGCGTTCCCGAAATTCCGGAAAGCCCTCCGCCACCTCACGCGGGCTAAACTCCGAAAGTCCAAGTTCTTTGATGCCCGGACTGTCGATTACCCACGTTCCGGGTTTCACTTCGAGCATCTCGGTAAAGGTTGTGGTATGCATGCCTTTTGTGTGGGCCGTTGACAAGGGCGCTGTCTTTAAATTCAATCCGGGTGAGAGTGCATTCAATAAACTCGATTTGCCTACGCCGCTGTGGCCGGCCAGCAAGGTGATTTTGCCAACCAAAGCCGCATTCAGATCATCCATTCCAAACCCTGTGGCAGCCGACACCTCCAACACGGGATAGCCTAATGCAGGGTAGAGCCGTTTCCATTCCTCACGTGTTTCCTTGTAATGGGCATTTTCCTCCAAATCGGATTTGTTGATGACAAGGGTAACCGGAATGTGAAAGGCCTCGGCGGTAACCAAAAAGCGGTCGATGAATCCTTCCGAGGTTCTGGGAAAGGCCGGGGAAACCACCAGCACCGCCTGATCTAGGTTGGAGGCCAAGATGTGGGAACGTTTGGAGAGGTTTACCGATTTGCGCACGATGCAATTGATGCGCGGCAGAATCTCCTCAATAATATGAGCACCGGATGAATCGGCGATGATCACCACCTTGTCGCCCACCACCACAGGGTTGGTGCTTTTTATGCCTTTTATGCGGAAATTTCCTTTTAAACGGCAAGTGTAAGAGCACTCCTCATCCGCAACCCAAACCGAGTACAGATTTCCGGTGCAACGCGTTACCAGGCCCAACATAAAGCAAAAAGAGCAGGCGTTACCTGCTCTTTGTTATCAATAGAAGTTTGCTCTGTTGTCTTTAACATCCGCCTTTTCTTTTAAGGCCTCAAATGCTTCGTAGTCAACCCTAGATTTCAGAGAGTTGGAAAGCTGATCGGTGGCATCTTTCCAATTGCTTGGGAAGATAGGTGAAGTGGTTTCCCATATTTGGGCAACGTATACTCCGTTCTCTCCTTTAAAAGGTTTTAATAAGGTTTGTGTTTTCGCTACAGAAAGCATTCCAACTAAGCTAAGCTCACGGCCGGAAGGAAGATAGGGAGCAGTAAAAGAGGTATTCTTTGAGGTATCTACCGGCACTTTCATTTCTGCTGCCAATGCACTAAGCGATCCCGCACGCTTCAACTTCCCATCCAAATCGGCTAAGAAAAGTTCAGCTTTTTTATCACGGATAGCCTCGAACTCAACCTGTTTGCGAACAGCATCCAAGGGCAAAATTCCTTTTTCTTTCACTTCTTTCAAAACCGCTACCACAAACTTGCTGCCCAAATCAAATACTTCAGAAACATCGCCCTTATTGGATTTGTAAGCCCATTTTACCACAAGGCGTGAGTTCTCCAATCCACCCATGTTGCGATCCAGTTCCCGCACCATTTGAGCTGGCATAGAGGTTAGTTTTTGTGCTTTCACATTGGCTTCAAATTGCTCCAAGGTTCGGCTTTCACCGGCAAATCGGGTGGCTTTTTGGTAGGCCTCTTGGTAGGTCTTAGTGCTGGCTTTCAACTGACGGTCTACAAAGGAGATGAGCACCTTGCGAGTTTCGGCTCCGCGACCGGTAACCTCAATAAGGTGAACGCCGAACTGACTCTCCACAACAGGCATGTCGCCTACTTTGCCGTTGAAACAGGCATCATTGAATGGCTTCACCATCATGCCTTCTTTAAAATAACCCAAGTCGCCTCCCTTGGCGGCTGACCCCGGGTCTGTACTGTTGGTCCTGGCCAGATCCTCAAATTTAGCACCGGCCTTGATTAAGTTCTTCAAACTGTCCGCTTTTGCCTTTGCCTTTTCAACCCCACCGGCCTCAACTTTCAAAAGAATGTGCCGTGCTTTTACCGAGTCTGGAGCCATACGAACCCCAGATAGCTTGGCCAAACGAAACGCATTCCCATCAAAGTAGGGGCCAATCATGGTTCCGATGCCGGCATTGTATAGGGTGTCTACCTGAGGAGCCAAACTCTTCCGACTGGCATACTGAGCCTCAAATTTTGAGTCAGCATTCTGGTTTACAAAGTCAGAGTCGCTGCTCGCTTTGGCAAATTCCGGAGCCACTTTCAATAGACTTTGCATGGCCTCATTGCGGTCTTCCGCGCTTGGCGTAACCTCAAAGGCCACATAATCTAAGTCGCGAGAATCAAAGTCTTGCTTGAATTTGTTTTTGTTCTCGTTGTAGTACTTTTTTAAGTCATCCTCTCCCAACTTTATGGTACTATCGGGAACGGTATTGTAACGCTGCACTACGTAGTTGAATTTAATGATGCGGTTTTTCGCTATGAAATCGCGTTTCACCTCTGCCTTGGTTACGTACAATCCCTTCTTCAAAAGCGTATTGAATTTGGTGGCCATACGCTCTTGCTTGATGGCCTGCTCAAAGTTGATCCAACGCACTTTGGTATCCTCATTACCGGGTTTATCCATGTTTTTTAGGAAGGTAATAACCTGCCCAGGATCAAAAACACCGGTTTGAGGGTTTGTAAAGGCTTGTTTTACAGATGGGTGCGGATTTTTTCCTTGAACCATGTCGAACAATTCCGTCTCGGAAACAGCCAATCCAAGTTCCTTGTACTGTTGGCCCATGATGGTCTCCATGAGGAGCTGATTCCAAACTTGACCGCGCAAATTTTCGCGGGTATTGTCGTCAATGGTGGATTTCCCGGAACGGGCTTTTTCGTTTTCGGCAGCCTCGTCTATTTTCGCCTCAAAGTCGCTGATGGAGACGTCTTTGCCACCAATAACACCCACACGGGTTTTATTGCCGGAAAAGAAGCGGTTGCCGGAGTCTAGGGCGCTTTCCAATATGAAAATGAGCAGGGCAATGGCAATGATGCCCACCAATAGGCCTGATTTCGTCCGGATTTTCTCGAGAATGGACATGGTCGTGTGTTTAGATCAAGAATTTTTTCAAAGGTTGCGAAGATACAATTGTTCTCGGAACTGGGCATCTGTTTGCATTACCGGATCCGATTCCTTTTTGAATGGAAATTTTAATTCTATGAAAATCAATACTTTAGCAAAATATTTTGGAAGGGGGTTAAACCTGTTCGCACAGATCCCATCATAAAACCAAAACCAACAAAAAAACAGAAGTCATGAAACTTAATCTTGCAACACTGGGCTGCCTGGCAGCAATGGCCATCGGAACCCTGACCTTTTCCTCTTGTAACAACGCGGCCATTGAAGAAGAGGCCGGAACCGATCAAGCAGTAGCCACAGATTCAGAAGAAGGAGAATCCATTTCCTCTGAAGCCTCTAACATTGCTGACGGCGCTGCCCGGGGCACATCCATTGTAGGTCGCAGCTCTGCAGCAGATGGCGGATACGAATTGCTCAGCAACTGCGCAACCATAAGCCATGACACTACCACTACTCCTCGTTCTTTGGTGATTGACTATGGCGCCACCAATTGCATGTGCAACGATGGAAAAAACCGAAGGGGCAGGATTTTAGTTTCCTACACAGGTCGTTACTTTGAAACCGGCTCCGTTAAAACCATGACCTTTGACAATTTCTACCGCAACGACAAGAAAGTTGAAGGAACCCGCAAAATCACCAACAATGGCTTGAACAGTTCAGGCCGAATGAACTGGACCATTGTGGCAACCGATATGCGCGTAACTCGTCCAGATGGAACAACGCACACGTGGAACTCCACCCGCAATCGCGAGATGTTTGCAGGCTACGACACACCTGCCATGTCAGACGATGAGTATCAGGTGACCGGCAACGGATCTGGTACCAATGCTCGCGGCATCAACTACACAGCGGAAATTACCACTCCATTGCACCGCATGATGAGCTGCCGTTGGTTCGATAAGGGCATTATGACCTTGACACGCAACAACGGAAGCAGCCGCACCGTTGATTTCGGAGACGGAACTTGCGACGACCAGGCAACCATTACGGTAACCGGCCGCAGGGGGCGCACCATTACCCGCACCATTACCCTTAACTAAAAAGCACTAAAACCATAAAAAAAGGGCCGCACCAACTGGTGCGGCCCTTTTTTTATGTTAAGTTTTTCAGCTGCATGGGCCCGAAAAGTGAATAAGACCATAATTTCAGGCCCTGAGAACAAGGGTTATGGCAAAGAAGGTGGTACACAAAATCTTAAATCGCGACATAAGTTGGTTGTCGTTTAACGAACGGGTTTTACAGGAGGCGACGGATCCTAAGGTTCCGCTTATTGAGCGCATTCGGTTTATGGGGATTTTTTCCCGCAACCGAGATGAGTTTTTCCGTGTTCGGGTGGCTACCCTTCAGCGCATGTTAACAGCCGGTGGGAAGTCCGTAGAGCTCATTGGGGAGAAGCCGGCTCAATTGGTAAAGGAGATACAGGAGATTGTAACCCTGCAGCAGCACATGCTTGAAGATATTTTTCAAGCAAAGCTTGCCGAGCTCGAAAAGGAAAACATTTTTCTACTCAACGAAACTCAACTGGATCCTGACCAGGAGGGATTCGTTCGAAACCACTTTTTGGAAAGGGTGCTGCCCTACCTTGTTCCACTAATGATAGACGATGAATCGGGCTTCCCTTATTTGCGTGACAAATCCTCCTTTTTGTTTTTACGCATCAGCAAAAAAGGAAAGGGGAAAAAGCCCACCTACTCCATCATCGAACTCCCCACCCATGTGATGTCGCGCTTTGTGGTATTGCCCCGAAAAGGAGATAGGCATTTTGTTATGATGCTTGATGACGTGATTCGGTTTGGATTGGACGAGATTTTCTATATTTTCGACTACGACCACATCGACAGCCACATGATCAAAATCACACGGGATGCCGAGATGGATATTGAATATGATTATTCCCAGCACATCGTAGAAAAAATTACCAAAGGCCTGAAAGGCCGCAAGGTTGGCCACATTGTCCGCTTTACCTACGATGGTGATATGCCCACCGAGATGCTTCGTTTCATTAGTAAGAAGATGAAATTGGGTAGAGACAAC
>JBEIVB010000160.1:0-4207 GCA_040374085.1 Flavobacteriales bacterium
CTACCTCACCTTAGAGGTGGATATGGAGCAGGCTATGGCTGCACGCGAGGCCATCAATCAGGTGGCCGACGTAAAAGTTTCCTTCAACGATATGGTGGTGCGGGCTGCCGCCGCCGCACTGCGCAAGCACCCCGCCATCAACGCCAGTTGGCTGGGCGACCGTATTCGCTACAACCAGCATGTGCACGTTGGTGTAGCCATGGCTGTGGAAGATGGATTGTTGGTGCCTGTGGTGCGCCACGCCGACCAGAAAAGCCTCTCTGCCATTGCTGCAGAAGTAAAAGCGTATAGCGCAAAAGCAAAAGAAAAGAAGTTGCAGCCTGCAGATTGGGAAGGCAACACCTTTACCATCTCCAACCTGGGCATGTTTGGCATTGAGGCCTTTACCGCCATCATCAATCCGCCCGATGCCTGCATACTGGCTGTGGGCGCCATTCGCTCTGTTCCGGTGGTGAAAGGCGGACAGGTAGTGCCCGGTCAGGTGATGAAGCTAACCCTAAGCTGCGACCACCGCGTGGTGGACGGTGCAAGCGGAGCCGCTTTCCTGCAAACCTTGAAGCGTTTGCTCGAGCAGCCTGTTACCTTGTTGGCCTAAAGAAATATAAAGCAAACGCATAAAACCCAGCGGGGGTCGGATAATAATCCGGCTCCCGTTTTTTTTGATCTGCGGGGGGTGCTTGGAAAGGGTAGGGGGGGGTAATCTTTTGGTTAAGGGTACGGGTTCAATTTGTAAGTTCGCACTCGCATGGGTGCAAGGCCCACAACCACATGGAAGACGTTCTCGATCGTTATCAGCCTGTTATAGGCTTGGAAGTACACGCGCAATTGTCTACGCTCAGCAAGGCGTATTGTGCCGACCCAACCGAATACGGCGCATTGCCAAACACCCAGGTGAGCCCCATCAGCCTGGGGCATCCGGGCACCTTACCCAAGGCCAACGAACGGGTGATAGAATTTGCCGTGCGCTTAGGTTTGGCCCTCAACTGCACCATACGCCGCGAGAACCAATACGCCCGCAAAAATTATTTCTACGCCGATCTTCCCAAAGGCTACCAAATCACCCAAGACAAAACCCCCATCTGCACCGATGGCTACATCATCATAAAAGATGCCGAGGGCAAGGAAAAAAAGATCCGCATACAGCGCATCCACATGGAAGAGGATGCCGGAAAAAGCCTGCACGACCAAGACCCCACCGACACCTTAGTGGATTTGAACCGGGCGGGTGTTCCGCTATTGGAAATCGTGACAGAGCCCGATCTGCGCGACAGCACCGAGGCCTACAACTACCTCACGGAGATTCGCAAGCTGGTGCGCTATCTGGGCATTTGCGATGGCAACATGGAAGAGGGCTCATTGAGGTGCGACGCCAACGTTTCTGTTATGAAAAAAGGCAGCACCACCTTTGGAAACCGCTGCGAAGTAAAGAACATGAACTCCATCCGCAACGTGCAGAGGGCCATCGATTACGAGATTCGCCGGCAGGTGGAGATCGTGGAATCGGGGGGTGCCATCAGCCAGGACACCCGCAGCTTTGAGGCCACCAGCGGCACCACCTTTTTGTTGCGGAGCAAGGAGATGGCCAACGACTACCGCTACTTTCCCGAGCCCGACCTTCAGCCGGTTTTGGTGGAGGAAGAATATGTAGAGGCCGTGCGCAAGACCTTGCCGCCCCTGCCTCACCAGCTGGTGAAGCGCTACACTGAGCAGTATCAGCTGCCCGAATACGATGCCTTGTTGCTTACCGAAACCCGCGAAATGGCTCAGTACTTTGAAGGTGTGGTGGCCCATACCCCTCACTTTAAAGCTGCGGCCAACTGGATGATGGGTCCGGTAAAAAGCTGGCTCAACGAGCAGGCTTTGGAAATAACCTCCTTTCCGCTTCCACCGGCCCAGTTGGCGGCCTTGATTGGGGCCACTGCCTCCGGAACCGTGAGCCACACCCTGGCCGCCCAGCAGCTTTTGCCTGCCCTTATTGAGCAGCCCGAGGCAGACCCCATGCAATTGGCACAATCGCGCGGGTGGGTGCAGGAAAGCAACGAAGATGCCCTTTTGCCCATTGTAGAAGCCGTTTTGGCCGCCTGGCCCGATAAAGTGGCCGAGTATAAGGCCGGCAAAAAGGGTCTAACCGGCCTGTTTATGGGCGAAGTGATGAAGCGCTCGGGCGGCAAGGCCGACCCCAAAAAGACCAGCGCGCTGCTCACCCGTTTGCTGGAAAAATAGGTCCTCGATGACCAAAAAAGTCGTCATGCTTGCCCAGCCCCTTTTTTAGACGAACAGGGGAACCTTTCAGATTGTTGTTGTGTTAAATCCGAGGAACGTCTTGGAAATGGGACTTTTTTTTCTCATTTTTAGAATCTCAATTGCCAAGTGTCATGTGTACACAAAGCAAGGATGTTGAACACACAAAACGACTGTTCCGGATGAACGCAATTCGCTTTTTCTCAAAATTCGGTGTGAAGAAACCGAACTTAATGAAAACGTTATGGGGTGCGGGTCCATCCTTGCCTACAGATATTATCACCTTTAGTACAATTTCTTCGCGGATTGCAGCTAGTTTTTTTGTTCCGCTCCACTGTTTCAAAAAATCTTCTCACATGAAAATAAATTACAACTCAAATTTTATTCTTCGTTCCTGTTTTGTTTGGTGTTTGGTTATGATGGGGAGTTTGGGGATGAATCATGTTGCAGCCCAAACCACCTACGATTGGTTAAACACAGCACCCGATGGAAATTTTAAACAAGGTGCCGGGGGTGCAAGATGGAATCCGGGTGGTTTGTGGGATGAACCACCTAGCACCTCGGGTACACGTTTGCGTTTTAATAATAATACGCAAACTACCATGACCAACAACGTGGCCGCTGGGTATGTTATCGGACAATTGTTCTTTGGTTCGAGTGCTACCACCTCGCGCACCATTGGTGGTAACTCCATTTCGTTCTTCGAATTCGGAGCAACTTGGCCACGAATAGAAAATCAGTCTACTACACTGCATACCATCAATTTTCCGTTTGCTGCCAGTACCAACATCGGCTTCAATATGGAATTGGTGGCCAGTTCGGGAAGCATTAATTTTGGTAGTTCCTCAACAATCAACAACAATGGACGCAGCGTCCTCATTTATGGAAATAATGCGGCTATTGACGGTACAAACCGGGCCATCCGCCTGGGTGGTGTGGTTTCGGGTACCGGTCTTCTCAATATTTCTCAATTCGGTGTGGTAAAACTCAATGCTGCTCACACCTATACAGGACAAACCACTATTGACAATGGCGAGCTCTGGATCGAAAGCAGCGGAAGCATTGCGGCGGGAAGCGGAATTTTTGTCGGAAACGGCGGTCAATTGGGAAATGTAACCAAGCTGTGGCTGAGCAACGGTAGCGGTGGCACCACCTTCTCCAACAATTTTACCATCAACAACGGTAATGCCACCACCCGGGAAATTGGTGGCTTGAACACTTCGGGGACGCATACGTTTTCAGGAAATATCACCAACAACAGCACCACAGGTGGTCTTTTGCTGTCCACCATCAATGCAGGGGGGGCAGTTAACTTTTCCGGAGTGCTGTCAGGTGGCGGGGCCTTCACCACACAAGGTGCCGGTACAATCACCTTTTCCGGTGCCTCGGCCAATACATATACCGGCCTTACTTCTGTAAATGCCGGCACACTTGTGCTCAATAAGACCGCCGGCGTAATTGCCATTCCTACCAATACCACCCTTGCAGCAGGCGCTACCATCCGCACGGATGCCGCCAACCAATGGGGAACAGGAACACCACCGCTGGTAACCATCAATGGAAATGGAATTCTCAATTTAAACAACAACAACCAGCGAATAGCTCTTGCCAGTGCCAGCGCAACTGCTTCTGTAAGCTTGGGTTCCGCAACACTTGAAATCAATAACACCGGAACCGATACCTATGCGGGCGTAATCAGCGGAACCGGAGGCATCAACAAAACCAATACCGGCATAGAGATTTTATCCAATACGGGCAACTCATACACGGGCACCACCACCGTTACAGGTGGAACACTGAGACTCGGTGCCGCCAATGTAATTCCCAATTCGAGCAACATCATTCTTGCAGGTGGTACATTAAGCACAGGTACAACAACCGGGTTTGCGGAAACAGTGGGAACCCTTCAGGTTACGGCCAATTCTACCATAAACTTCGGAACCTCATCACCAGGTTTTATTCACGA
>JBEIVB010000123.1:0-6413 GCA_040374085.1 Flavobacteriales bacterium
CATCTAAAGAAGAAATCGAAAAGCGTGAAAAAGCCATTGCCGTCTCCATTGAAATGGTGAAGCAGCAGGCCATTGCCGACTCCATTGCCAAGGCGCAGGAAGCAGCTACAGCAGATTCACTTATGAAGGCGGCTGAGCAAGCTAAGGCAGACAGCCTAGCAAAAGCTGAAGAAGAAGCCTCTAAGAAAAAATCAAGCAAGAAAACAGAGAAGAAAAAAGAGAAGGCTCCTGTAAAAGCGGGTCAAGGCAAGGGCGATGCACCTGCTGAAAACAACCCAAAGATTAAAGCCGGCCAAGGCAAAGGATAATTCTATGAAAGCTAAATTCCTAATGCTGGCTTGTGCTGCCGGATTGCTGGTGGCATGTGGTCCCTCTAAAGAGGAACAGGCAGAAGAAAAAATGAAGACCGACTCGGCTGTATCGCAAGCCGATGCCGAGCTAGAAGCTGCTGCCGATGCTGCCTTGCGCGACACCGCAGCTCCTGCCGATACCGCTCACAAGCAAGTGGCCTTCTAAGCTCTGCCGGAACTACTTTCAGGCTTTGAGCCCATATTATTTGGTCTCCTTCAAAGGTCCCGCTCCGGCGGGACCTTTTTTTTGGGCAGCTGCACATCCAGCGCAAGACTCCTTCTCCGGCTTAGACCATGGTCCGAAACGCTTCATCAAATACACCACAGCACCTGCAACAGATGCGAAAACAAGAAGGAGTTGCATCAGGTACGAAAGGAAAGGTTTTGAAGAGGTTGCTGCTTGCGCAAAACCCTTGCGGGCAAGCGCATGCTGAGGTTAGAAACCAGCAAAATGCCGGCATTCAACATCGCCCAAACGGAAAGAGGCAGCCACATGGGTACATAAGAAACATAATACGAAGTTTGGTCGAGGGGAATCCACTGCCACTGGCGTTGTGAGGCATACATCAACAAAAAGAGCACATTGCCGAGGGCCAGTCCGCGAAGGCTAAGCTTCAGCGATTGCCATGAGAAGATGCCCCTTAGGGTGCTTTGTCCGGCTCCAAGCACCTGCAGCACCCCAATGGTGGGACTCTTTTCGATAACCCTCACCAAAAAAATGGTGGCCAGGTTTACCACGGCTACCAAGAGCATCAGAGCCAGAATGATCCACACGTTTACATCCTGAAGCCTCAGCCAATCGAAGAGCTGAGGAAAGGCCTCTTCCACGGTTTGCATGCTCCAATCCAACGGGAGCTCTGGATACAGCTCTTCCACAAGTTGCGCATGAGGAATGGCAGGTGCTGAGGTAATCTGTAGGGTAGAGAATTGGTTGGGTTTCCAGCCTGCCAGGTGTTGAAGAAAGGCGGCATCGGTGAGAACAAATTGACGATCGAACTCCTCGAGCCCGGTTTCATAAATGCCGGTAATCTTCAGTTTTCGGACCTTGGGCTGCTGGAGTAGAACGTAAACTTTGAGCGAACTGCCCAGATGAACTGCCATGCGATTGGCCAGAGATTTTGATATCCAAACCCCGCGTAGGGTGTGGGTTTGGGGGAGGGAATCGAGGAGGTGTGTGCGAAAAAAACTCCAGTCGTTGGGTGCATTCAGCCCTTTCACCACCACGCCTTCGGAGGTGTTGCCGGAGCGTATCATGGCGGGTTTGAGGCAAATACAGCTCAGAGAGGCAACACCGGAATTGCCCAGCAGGTATTCTTTGAGTTCGGAAGTTAAGGTGAGCGGCAATCCCGACTGCTTGGCAGCAGGAAGGGGTTCCACCAAAATCTGCCCGGCAAATCCTTCTACTTTTTGGCGGATGGCTTGCTGAAAGCCTTTTAGCACCGCCCATGAAGAGAGGATGGCGAAGGTACTGATGGCCACGGCCAGCAGTCCCAAAGAAGCTATGCGACGTGACTTACCCGGATCAGAAGAGCCGTTGGTGTATTCAAACAGCTTTTGACTGATGTAACGCGCGCCGGGCATGGCAGGTGCAAATGGGTTAAAGCCGTTCGATGATCACCGCGCTGGCACCGCCTCCGCCGTTGCAAATGGCGGCTCCACCGAAGCGTCCGTTACTTTGCTGAAGCACGTGCAAAAGCGT
Organism: Flavobacteriales bacterium; assembly: GCA_040374085.1. Classification (GTDB taxonomy): domain Bacteria; phylum Bacteroidota; class Bacteroidia; order UBA4408; family UBA4408; genus JBEIVB01. The sequence goes on from JBEIVB010000123.1 coordinate 2,050, forward strand.
AACCAAAATGCGGGAACCTGAAGACCCGAGCGGATGGCCGAGTGCCACAGCCCCACCGTTGACGTTTACTTTTTGTGGGTCGAGATTGAGCAAGCGGTTGTTGGCAAGAGCTACAACTGCAAACGCTTCGTTGAGCTCAACAGCGTCGAGCTGGTCGATGGTGAGCCCCGCCTTGGCTAAGGCTTTGGGAAGCGCTTTTGCGGGGGTGGTGGTAAACAACTCAGGAGCCTGCTCGGCATCGGCGTAGGAAACGATGCGGGCAAGGGGTTTCAGTCCCATCTGTTTGGCTTTTTCTGCCGACATCAGCACAAGCGCCGAAGCGCCATCGTTCAGCGTAGATGCATTGGCTGCGGTAACCGTGCCTTCTTTTTTGAAGACTGGCTTTAGCTCGGGAATTTTATCGTATTTAACTTGTACGTACTCTTCGTCTTTTGCGAATGGAATGGGGTCGCCTTTTCGCTGAGGTACCGGAACCGGCACCACTTCGGCGTCGAAACGCCCGGCTTCCCATGCAGCAGCAGCGCGCTTGTAGGAAGCAATGGCGAAATCGTCTTGTTCCTGTCGGCTAATTCCGTGGGTATCGGCACAGAGCTCGGCCGAAACGCCCATGTGGGTTTGGTGGTACACATCGGTGAGCCCGTCTTTGATAAGGCCATCCAGCACTTGGCCATGACCCAAACGGTATCCCGTGCGGGCTTTCTCGAGGTAATAGGGTACTTGCGACATATTTTCCATTCCACCGGCCACTACCACTTCGGCATCGCCTAAGGCAATGGCTTGTGCAGCCTGCATAACGGCCTTCATGCCGGATGCACATACTTTGTTTACTGTGGTGCAGGCCACCTCATCGGGCAGTCCGGCAAAGCGGGCGGCCTGGCGGGCAGGTGCTTGTCCGGCATTGGCTTGGAGTACCATGCCCATAATGACTTCGTTTACATCGGAGGGCTTAACGCCGGCGCGCTTTAGGGCGGCTTCTATGGCCACGGCACCCAAACGGGTGGCCGGAATTTCGGATAGGGTTCCACCAAAACTCCCCATGGGAGTGCGTACTGCGGAAACAACAACAACTTCTTGCATGAAAAAATGGGTTTTTTACAGGGTGCCAAAGGTAGGCAATTGTTCAGAGTCGATGGTTGTTTCGTGCCTTCGGAAAACCAATACCTTTGGGCATCCACCGCCATGTTTCAGCAGCTGCTATCGTTCCTCAAGAATCAGCATTCGCCCCTCTACAAAATGGGCCTGGTGGTGCTTTCCATTTTCGGCATTCTATGGTCCTTTCCAAAAGAGGCTCAATTCTCTCTTGACTATGAGCGGAACAAACCTTGGATGCACCAAGATCTGATTGCTCCTTTTGATTTCGCCATAGACAAGTCTCCGTCTGAGGTAACCCAAGAGGAGGCTCGGCTTACTACTCAGCTCAAGCCCTTCTACCGTTTCGATCCTAAGGCGGAGCAGCAGGCCATCAAACGCTTACCCGAGTTGTTGGATCAACGCTGGGCTTCGTCCATCTACGCCCGGAACACTTCCAGCAAAAGCCGTCACCTGAAGGTACTGCAGAGCCTCGTGCACAATTTATATACAAAAGGCATTATTGAGTTGGATGAGCGCATCGAGCACCAAGACGGAACCTTCACCCTCAACATCCTGAAGGGCAGGGTGGCCCAAGAAGTGGAGCTGCGGGAAGTGTTTACCATTCAAACCGCCTTTTCCTACGTATCCAAAACCCTGGCCCGGGAGCACAATCTGGATCGTGCCCTGATGAACGAGATTTTAGAAACGGTGGTGGTCCACAACGTCTCCTTCGATGCCAAAACTACCGAGCAGGTGCGGAAAAACCAGATGGAAACCATCTCTCTGAGCAAAGGAATGAAATATAAGGGGCAGCGCATCATCTCTCGGGGCGATATGGTGGATCAAGAGCGCTTCCAGATTCTGGAATCCATGAAATCGGAGTTTCTGCAGCAATCCGGAGGCACCATAAACTCCTTCTTCATTTTCAGCGGGCAATTGGTATTGGTGAGCATCTGCGTGCTGATGATCATTTTATTTCTGTTTCATTTCCGACCGGAGATTCTTTACGACAACGCCAAATTCAGCTTCATTTTATTGCTTATGATGATGATGGGCGCTATGGCGGGACTCTCTTTCCGCATCAACCTGCTGAGTCTTTACCTCCTCCCCTATTGCATCCTGCCCGTGTTGGTGAGAGCCTTTTTGGATACACGCACCGCACTGTTTACCCACGTGGTTACCGTTATTATGATGGCTCAACTTATGCCAAACCCCTATGAGTTTGCGTTTATACAATTGGTGGGCGGCATCTTCACTATTTTTTCCATTGTGAATCTGAGAAATCGCTCGCAGCTGTTCATCTCAACCCTGTTCATCTTTCTTACGTATTCGGCGTCCTACATTGGTCTTTCCCTGATTCGTGAAGGCAAGTTTTCCCATTTCGATGTTACCTACCTCGAGGCCTTTGCACTGTCTGCTGTGCTCACCCTATTTGCCTATCCTTTGATTTTTGTGTTCGAGAAGCTCTTTGGGTTTGCTTCCGACGTGTCGCTCATGGAATTGGGCGATATAAACTCCCCGTTGTTGCGCGAATTGGCCCTGAAAGCGCCGGGCACTTTCCAGCACTCTCTTCAGGTTGCTGCCTTAGCAGAAGAAGCCATCATAAAAATTGGGGGCTCCAGTTTGTTGGTGCGGGTGGGGGCGCTTTACCACGACATAGGCAAAACCTCCATGCCCATGTATTTTGTAGAGAACCAATACACGGGCGTAAATCCCCATAACGAACTGAGTTTTCGCGAGAGTGCCAACGTCATCATTGGGCATGTATCGGGAGGCATTCGCATAGCCAAAGAGGCCGGGTTACCCGATGCGGTTGTGGATTTTATCCGCACCCATCACGGCACTACCAAGGCCGAATATTTTTATAAACACTACCAAGAAGAACATCCCGATGAACCGGTTGATGAGAGTGGCTTTCAATATCCAGGGCCGCTGCCCTTTTCCAAAGAGACGGCCGTTTTGATGATGGCCGATGCCGTTGAAGCCGCCAGCCGGACGCTCAAGCGAATCGACGCTGAGGCCATTGAGCACCTGGTGAACCGCATCATCGACCATCAGGTGGAGCTGAACCAGTTTGTGAACGCGCCCATCACCTTCCGAAACGTAAACGAAATTAAGAAGGTGTTTAAAAAACGTTTGTTAAATATGAATCACCTGAGGATTGAGTATCCGCGTTAGACTGAAAAAGGCAGAGCCGGCAATACTTTTGCGCTGCATACACCAAAACCAACGGCTTTGTCTCCTGAGCCTGCTCGAGCCCTCAAGGTTACGGTATCGCCATCCTGAATGAACTTTCGAGAAGAGCCATCGGCTAAGTCAATGGGGTTTGCTCCTCTCCACGTGATCTCCAGCATAGAGCCAAAAGAACCCGCATCCGGACCGCTGATGGTGCCCGAAGCATACACGTCGCCTACCTGAAGGTTGCAGCCGTTGGAAGTGTGGTGAACCAGCTGCTGCACCAGGTTCCAGTAGAGGTGGCGGTAATTGGATTTGCATACCACGGTTTCGGTACCTCCCTCGGGTAGAATGCTCACTTCAAGCGGAACATCGAAATGGTGATTGCCGCTGCAACGCAGGTAAGGCAGCACGGGGGGATCTTGTTGAGGACCGGCTACCCGGAAGGGCTCCAACGCTTCTAATGTTACGATCCAAGGCGAGATGGTGGAGCAAAAATTCTTTGCCAGAAAAGGCCCGAGGGGAACATACTCCCACGTTTGAATGTCGCGTGCACTCCAGTCGTTGAACAGCATGAGCCCGAAAATGGACGCTTCTGCATGGGCGGTGCTGAGGGTTTCGCCGAGCGCGGTTTCACGGCCTACCACAAAGGCCATCTCGAGCTCAAAATCGAGGGCCTTGCTTGGCCCGAAGGTGGGCAGCTCGGCATCAGGCGCCTTTGTTTGGCCGTTGGGCCGATGAAAAGATGTGCCCGAAACAGTGATGGAGGAAGCCCGTCCGTGGTATCCAATGGGTATGTGTTTCCAATTGGGAAGAAGGGCATTTGCGGGGTCGCGGAACATTTTGCCCACGTTGGTGGCGTGGTCTATGCTGGAATAAAAGTCGGTGTAGTTGGGAATGCTCAGAGGGAGGTGAAGCTGCACCTCGGCCATGGGATGCAGCACCAAATGCTGATGCTTTATGTTGGCCGAAAGTCCTTCTCCGGCGGGCGCTGTAAACAGTTCGATGAGTCGTTTCCGAAGGGCATTGGTGATGGGTTTCCCCAGCGCAATGAAGGGGTTGAGCACCGGAGCTTCGAGGGTGTTGCCTAAGGCCAATTCACTAAAATAACCCAAACG
>JBEIVB010000113.1:0-7335 GCA_040374085.1 Flavobacteriales bacterium
ATGGGTGCGGTAGATGAGCTGACCGTATTGCTTGCGCATCTGCCGGATCTGTAGGGTGAGGTCGTTGATGGACTCCACGTGGTGCTCAATCTGCTGGCTGGTGAGGGTGAGCTCATCGTTGATGGTGTTGATGAGGGCCTCGCGCTTGGAGATTTTGGCGTTGAGCTGCTCAATCTGCTGAAGCGATAGCCGCTTGTCTTTTCGGGTGCGCTCCAGCTCGCGGCTGAATTGATCGATTTCTTGCTGAAGAGCTTTTTTGCGTTGCTCCAGCTCGCGCTTGCGGGCAGCGGTTTTGCTGTCTTGTCCCACCGCACACAAGGCCAGTAGGCAAAAGATCATCAACAGCCCGTTAACGTATCGCATCATAACGCGAAGGAATGGAAAAGGGGAATTGCTGCACCTTGCCGGTTTCAACTTTCGAGTAAACGATGTGTATGTTCAATTTCTTGTTGGCTTGAACTTCAAATCTTTGGTCGAATGGAAAGAGGAGGCTGTCTACTTGCTGAAAGCTGGAGTAAAAGGCATCGAAGGTTCGGCCTGAAGGTGGGTCGAGGATCCGGTTTTTGGTGATGCGGAAGGTTACCGGGTCGAGGAAGATGCGCTGTATGAGGTCGTGTTGCAAGGTATCGCCGGCCTCTATTTTGCGCAAGGTTCTCCGCAACCTGCGTTTCCGAACGGTACTCAGAATGTATTCACCGTTTTCGCGAAAGGATTTGAGCTTGTCGTCTTCATCAAAGAACTCCACGGAGTTGCCTACGAGCACGCTCTCCAGCATCTCAAAATCGAGGTCGGTGTTGAGCTGCTGACTCAAGAAGCTGTAGTCGCCTACAAAGTACTTACGGTTCACGCGGTCTATGAATTTCACGCTGTCGCGGGTAACCAGCATGCGCGCTCCTTCTATGCCCAAAAGGCTAAACGACATCCATAAGGCGCTGTCGCGGCGGGCACGAACGTTAACATGAAAGGAGTTGTTGCGCCCTTCTATCTGCGTTTCTGCAGTAAAGCGGCTGTTCATCCAGGTGTAGTCGAAGGATTGCTCGTCTACTTTGCGCGCCAGCACTTTTGGACTTTTGTAGTCGAAGCGTATGCGCGTTTCCACCTCGGTGCCGCTTGCAGGCAATGCACTCAGGCTGTCGGTAGGGGCTACCGGAGGCACGCTAACCGTAACCTTGCGGGTGCGGCACGCAGAAAGGCCCATAGAGCATAATATAACCAGGAAGCATGCACTCCACACCTGTTTCCTTCCCGCTCCGTGCATCCCGATGTTCATGCTTACTCAATCAGTTTTTTTTCCAACAGCTTGCGCTCCAACACATCCGATCCGCCTCCGGCTTTTTTCGCCCGCATCCAATAATCCAAGGCCTGGTCTTTCAGATCCAGTCGAAAGAGTATGTCGCCGAAATGCTCCAGCAGGGTGCCGTTGTTGCCGTCTTTTACCAAGGCTTTTTCGAGGTACACGCGGGCATCGGAATAGCGTTTCTGGCCATACAAGATCCAGCCGTAGGTGTCGAGGTAGGAGGGATTCTCCGGTTCGCGGTCGATGGATTTTTTCGACATGGCCTCTGCCTTATCCAACTGGCTGTTGCGCAAAGAGAGGTAATAGGCGTAGTTGTTGAGCACGTATGGGTCTTCGGGATTTATTCTTAATGCTTCTTCGTAATAATAATCGCTTTTCTCGGTGTTGCCCGCCTGGTGGTAGGCATCGCCTAAGCTGGAGTAGAATTGGGCTTCCAGGGGATTGTTGTTTACCACATACTCCACGCCTTTTTTTAGGATGCGAATGGCTTCGTTGGCATTTTTTTTCTGCATGTAGCCAAGGCCGCTCAACAAATAGGGCAGGGGCTCATTGGGAAAATACTCTATGCACTCCCCGGCATGGGTGGCCAAATCCTCTTGCTCTCCCAACTGGGAATTGAGCAGCAGGAGCTGGTTCCAAACGGCATACCGGGCTTTGTCGAGGGCTACAGCCTGCTTATAGCTTTGCCGAGCACCAACAAAATCTTTATCACGGTATTGAAAATCTCCCCGCAGCGCAAACACCTTGGCTTGCTTGGGATGCACCAAAACGAGTGTGTCCAAAATGCCTCTCACCATTCTCTGGCCCATGGTGTCGCTGGGGTCCAGAGCATAAAAAGAAAGCATGTATTTCACTTTGGCGTCGAGGTCGAAAGAAGCGTTGCCCACGGCAAGCTTCAGTTCTTTGAAGTAGTTGGCTTTCTGGTTTTGGTTTCGGTAATAATCGGCGAGACTAAGGCGAACAAAGGGATTTGTGGGGTCTATAGCCAGGGCTTTTTGGAACCACACCATAGCTTTTTCGTATTGCCCGTTGGTGCTGTAGAGCTCACCCACGAGGTTGTAATACCGCACCTCCCCCGGCTTTAGTGCCACCAGTTTTTTGGTTTCCTCAACGGCCTTTTCCAACTTCTGGGTGCGCAGGTAGAGCTTTTGTTTCTGCATGGCCAGGTCTTCGCTGATACCGGTTTTGCGCTCTATTTTTTCGAGCACCTCCAACGCCCCCGAATAGTCGCCTGCTTCAATGAGCGCATCGGCCCATTCAAACATCAGGGGCACTTCCTCGGGATTTTCGGCGCATAGTTTTTTCCATGTTTTGGCGGCGTCTTTGTGCCGGGCTAATCGCTCGTACACCTCTGCCAGGTGCATGCTGTACCATTTGTTGGCCGGATCTCCCTTGGCAGCAGCTTCGGCAAATGGAAGGGCTTGCCGCGCCTGTCCCGCATCCTCCAAAAGGCTGGAGAGCTCGTAGTTTGCAGCCGGATGAACGGGCAAAATGCGCAGGGCTTTGGCAAAGTAGCGGGCTGCCTCTTCGGCGTTGCCCAGCACCTTTTCGCGGGCACCGTTAAAGTAGTTGTAGTTGAAATCCAGTCGGTCGCGTTCGCTCTTACCGGCAAACACATCGCGCCCGGCCTTGGGTCGGTTTTGCCCATCGGAGGTTGCTTTGGTTCCGCGGCACGCCGCAGCAAATAAGGCAAGGCAGGCCAGAAAGGGTAAGAGACGACGGCGTATCTGCATGGGCTAGGATTGCAGCGTGGTGTAGTCGCCCATGCTCAGATCCATGGCTTTTTGGTTTACCTCGGCGTGGTTCCCAATCATGGAGTTGGAGATGCTGCAGTTGCGGATGCGGCTGTGGGTTTGCACAATGGTGTTTTGCACCACCGCCCTCTCCACCAGGCTGTGTGCACCAATGGATGCGTGAGGGCCCACCACCGAGTTGCGGATTACCGCGCATTCGCCAATGAAGCTGGGGGCAATTACCACAGCGTTTTCCAGCTTGGCGCCCGGATGCACCAGGGTTTCAGCGTGTTGCTTCAGTTCCAATATCCGCTGGTTGGTGTACACGGTGCTGTCTTTGTTGCCGCAGTCCAACCATTCCGAAATCTGTCCGGGAATGAACTGCAGGCCTTTGGCTTTCATGTTCTCCAAGGCGTTGGTGAGCTGGTATTCGCCTTTTTCGCGCAGGTTGTTGTCGATTAAGTACTGCAATTCGCGGCGTAGGTTCAGTCCGTCTTTCAGGTAGTAGATGCCTATGATGGCCAGGTTGGAAACGGGCTCCTGGGGCTTCTCAACGAAATCGGTGATGACGCCTTGCTCGTTCACCTTCACTACGCCAAAGGCGCGGGGGTCTTCTATGTGCTGCACCCAGATGGTGCCGTCGAGGCCTTCGTTGAGTTTGAAGTCGGCCTTAAACAAGGTGTCGGCAAAGGCCACGATGACTTTCCCGTCGAGCAGGGGGGCTGCACAGAGTATAGCATGGGCGGTGCCCAGGGGTTCGTCTTGGTAAAAAATATGGCCTTTCGCACCTAAGCCTTCGGCAATGGCAACCAGGTTGCGCTCTACCTCTTCGCCAAAACGGCCAACCACAAAGGCTACATCGGTGATGGGCTCGGAGGTTACCTGGGCAATATCTTCAACCAAACGTTGTACAATGGGTTTTCCGGCAATGGGAATGAGGGGCTTTGGAACGGTGAGGGTATGGGGCCTCATGCGTTTGCCCATTCCAGCCATGGGTATGATCAGTTTCATGCAGGGTGTTGCTTTGTGGATTAATGGGTGCCGCTGTGGCCAAATCCGCCTTGGCCGCGACTTGTGGAACTCAGTTCGTGGGCTTCTTCCCACTCAATGCGCTCGTGGCGGGCTACCACCAGTTGTGCGATTCTGTCGCCGTTGGCGATGGTAACAGGAGATGGTGAGAGGTTTATCAGGATTACGCCAACCTCGCCCCGGTAGTCGGCATCGATGGTCCCCGGGCTGTTCAGCACGGTTATGCCTTGTTTCAGGGCCAGACCGCTGCGGGGCCTCACCTGGGCTTCAACGCCCTCGGGCAGCTCCAGGAAAAGACCGGTGGGCACCAAGGCGCGCTCTAAGCTGCCCAGCACCAGCGGCCCCTCCGGAAGGTTGGCCCGCAAATCAACGCCGGCAGAGAGGTCGGTGGCAGCTTGTGGAAGGGGGTGAGGACTGGTGTTGCGAATGCGGATGCGCATGGGGTATAGAAGGCTTGCGAAGGTACAAAAACCCTGTTATTTCATGGGGTTCTGTTGAGGCTCGGTAAATCTTAACACCTTTTTGCAGCACATCCTATAGGCTTTTGCGTCTTTATCCTCATACGATGCATACGCCGAAACACTCAATTGCCCTACCTTTGCACGTGAAGGCCTTGTAAGGTCAGCCAACGTTCTGTCTATTCATCAATCGATTTATGTCAACATCCACTCCAACTCCCATTGTGGTAAGCAAAGAAAGCATTGCCAGTTCGGTTTTTCCTGTTGAGGAAGTACTCACCAGTGCCGAGGCTAAGAAGAACCGCCAGCTCGATCTCGAAAAGGCCACCACCCTTGGCAATGTAGATCACAACAAAATCAAAATCATCTTCCAGGATGCTGAGGCCGTAAAGCAAGTGGAAACCACCATTTGGGCTACCACCGATAAGCGCATCATCTTGAAAGGTGGCGTGGTGATTCCCATCAACCGCATCCATCAGGTGAGGATTCTCTGATGGCGCGATCAATTCTCCCTTTGAAACAAACACAAATATCTTATGAAACGCACATGGATTAAATGGGGCATACTTGCCCTGGTGGTTTTCGCCATTTACCAATTGTTCGCCGGCAAGTACAACACCATGGTTGAGCTTCAGGAGCCGGCCACCGGTCAGTGGGCCAATGTGCAGAGTGCCTATCAGCGCCGAGCCGATCTCATTCCCAACCTGGTGAACACGGTAAAAGGCTATGCCGAGTTTGAGAAGAGCACCTTAACCGCGGTTACCGAGGCCCGTGCCAAAGCAACCAGCATACAGGTAGATCCGAGTAAGCTCACCCCAGAGAGCATCAAGGCTTTCCAGGGCGCTCAAGATCAGCTCTCTACTGCTTTGGGCCGCTTGCTTGTGAGCATGGAAAAATACCCCGACCTCAAAGCCAACCAAAACTTCCTCGAGCTCCAGGCTCAGCTCGAAGGCACCGAGAACCGCATCAACGTGGAGCGCAACCGCTTCAATGAGCTCACCCAAGCGTACAACTTGTACATCCGGAAATTTCCGAACAACCTGGTGGCCGGTCTTTTCAACATGGAGCGCAAGGGCTATTTCGAGTCCACCACCGGTGCCGACAAAGCTCCCGAGGTAAAATTTTAAACCGTTCAGCCGGCCTTTTGGGCGGCTGATTTTTTTTTGTTCAACATGCACCTAACCCCTGAACAGGAAAGCAGCCTGGTAGAAGCCATTGGCGAGGCCGAGCGTCATACCAGCGGAGAAATAAAGGTGCACTTCGAGCTAAACGTACCCAAGGGCGATGCGGTGAAACGTGCTCAAGAGGTGTTTGCCACCTTGCGCATGCACGAAACCGCAGAGCGCAACGGCATCCTCATCTACATCGCCACCGAAGACCGCAGGTTTGCCGTGTGGGGCGATGAGGGCATACACCAAAAAGTAGGCGATGCCTTTTGGCAAACCCTGGCCGCCAGCCTTTCGGCGGCTTTCAAATCGGAGCAATACCTGCAGGGCTTGCGCCAGGCCGTAATAGAGGCCGGCAAGCAGCTCGGCACCTTCTTTCCGCGACGGGCAAACGACCGCAACGAACTCAGCGACGGCATTTCCTACGGGGCCTGATGCTGTTCCTTTTCACCCTGCATTCACCTCTTTTTTTAATACAACCATAAAGTTGTAAAATGGCGTTTCGATTCCTCCTTCTCACCCTCTTCTTCTTGGTGCTCGACTGGTATTTTTATCAGGCCGTGGTTACCGTGTTGCGCTACGCCACTCCTGAGCGCAAGCAAATGGTGGCATGGGTGTACTGGGGGTTTAGTGCCTTTGTGGTGGTGCTTATGCTGGTGGCCATGGCCATTGGTCCTCTAAACGCGCCACGCTGGGTAAGGGTGTATCTGTTCTCGGTGGTGCTGGTGGTGGAGATCTCCAAGCTGGTGGGATTGGTGTTTGTGCTCACCGACGATGTGCTGAGGCTATTCCGTTGGCTGGCTCAGCTGGTGCGGCCAAAGGCCGAGCCATCGGCGGGTGGCGGCATTTCGCGCCTTCGCTTCCTAAACCAATTGGCTCTGGTGATGGCCGCCATTCCGTTTACCTCTCTGCTTTACGGCATGGTAAAAGGGGCATACGATTACCGGGTGAAACGCATCACGCTTAAGTTTCCCAATCTGCCCCCGGCCTTCGACGGTATGGTCATGGCACAAATTTCCGATCTGCACACCGGTTCGTTCTCAGACCCAACCCACCTCAACCAGGCCTTTGATATGTTGTTGAGCCATAAGCCTGATGTTATTGTATTCACCGGCGATTTGGTGAACGACAAGGCCACCGAAACCGACGGTTTTGTAGACACCTTTCGCAGGCTGAAAGCCCCACTGGGCGTATACAGCACCTTGGGCAACCACGACTACGGCGACTATGTGTCTTGGGAAAGTCCTCAGGCCAAAGCCGCTAACCTCGAACAGCTAAAGTCTGTGCATGCTGCTTCGGGCTGGGATCTGCTTATGAACGAGCACCGCATGCTCGAGCGAGGCGGCGAACGCATTGCGCTCATTGGCATTGAAAACTGGGGTGCCAGCCTTCGCTTTCCCAAATACGGCAAGCTCAACCAGGCCGCAGCCGGCACCGAGGGCGGTCCATTTAAAATCCTCCTCAGCCACGACCCCAGCCACTGGGATGCCGAGGTGAACACAACCTACACCGACATCGACCTCACCCTCTCGGGCCATACCCACGGCATGCAGTTTGGGGTGGAGCTGCCCGGATTTAAATGGAGCCCGGTGCAGTATTTTTATAAGCAATGGGCAGGACTTTATCAGAAAGACCATCAATACCTGTACGTG
>JBEIVB010000050.1:0-18165 GCA_040374085.1 Flavobacteriales bacterium
GATGAGGTAAACAAACGGGCCATGCGGTTGGCCTCTGAACAAGGCCGCATCACGCGGTAAGGTGAATCCGGTGGCAATTGACTGAAGAACGCTTGAGCATGCCACACAAAGTTTAGTCTTTGGGCATCCGAAGCCGATACGCGGAGCTCCTGCAGGCTGTTGTTGGGTGCGGAGTAGCCACCCAAATGAAACGTCATCTCCTGACCCTTGCGCGAACCTTCGAGTTTGATGTTGATGTATCCACTCTGCCAGGTCCAATACATGTTGTACACCGGATCGAGATCGCCGGGCATGATGCCCGAAGCCGTAGTGGTAGAGTCGACGCCCACGAAGAGACGAACCTCATCAAAGGGCAAAGCGTTGGTTCTCGGGAACCCGAAACGATTGGTGAGCGAGTCAAGCGCATTCACGAGACGATACGACAACGTAAACCCATCTACCTGAACCCCTTTGTGGAAAAGGCGCGGAGAGGAAACGTAGAAGCGTAGGGTGGTGATGTGGGCATATTCGGGCTGAACGCCGCTCAGGTCGAGGGAGAAGGAACAAGGCAGGGTTGGAGTTTGAGCGACTGCGCGCTGCAATAAGAACCCCATCATGAAAATGCACAACAAAGCGCGCCTCCAAACCAAAAAGCCTGGGGTGCACCATGCAGTGGGTGTAAGACCCACATGCAGGAGAATGCAGCGAGAAAAATGTTGGGCCACATTTAACTTTACGCAGATGCAGCGCCAAGGGTTGGGTGAGGAGAAAAGAAAAGAACTTGGCTGTGGAAACCGAGAACCAGATTGGAGTGCCGACGTGAATTCCAGGATGGCGGCAGGTAAAGAAATGCTGCAGAGGATGCGTTTAGGAGCAGAACGGCTGTTGCGCATTCTTCCTTCGCATGCAGTGGAGAGGTCGTTTCTATGGAGCCCTATTTGCGTAGGATCCTACCCGTTTGCTTGATGTTTCCGAAACGGCCGTCGTAAAGCGCGTACGCATACAATCCTGAAGGAAGGCCACTTAGATTGATGGAAAAGAGGTTTTCGCCGCTTACGAGCATGACTTGCTGACCCTGTGAATTATATAGACAAAACGCATCACCTGAGGTATAGCCCTTTGTGTGCACCACACCCTCGGTTGGATTTGGGAACACGGCGAAAAAGGATTGTTCCTCAAGAACCGGAACAGAGCTAAAAATACCGTTGTTGCAGTCCGAACCCGAAACCTGAAGCAAAGGAAAATCGTTCGCCACAAAACAACGCAACTCGTTGCCTATAAATCCATCGGTTATGTTGGAAAGACTATAATAATCGATCAGATTAAACGATGTAACCGGCCCAAACCGTGTGTTGATGCGCGCCACATGTGGCACATCCAGGTATGGATCCATAAAGGAAATGGGGGTGCCCAAACTGTCTTGGGCAGCATGAGAAAAAATTTCCTTCATGGCGTATCCACCCAGCGTTACCGTTCGCACCGAGTCTACCTGACTGTAAACATGTTGATAGGTCGGAAGAGCAAAAGCAGGATTTAACTGCAAGCCAAAATCCCAAACCTCTCCAACCACAGGATTGTTGTGCCATGCAAATTGTAAGGTGTTGTTTGTCCGGAGGATGTAAACGGTATCGTTTGAGGTATGAAAATAACGCGTAACCAAGCCGGTGGTGTCGTTCACCGTTGAAACTCCATTTAGGGTGGTGCGCAATTGCTCCTCGCCTTTTACGATTTGGAAAATTCTTCCCCCAACAGCGGTATCGCCCGCATAGTAATAGTGCTGAAACCCGGTTGGATAATTGAAGGCGAACATCCAGATGCCATAATGCCATGAGGTGCCGGGCTTAAGCCATTGATTCTGAGGCTGGGCGTGTAAGACCTCAGAAAATAAACAAAGGAATAGAACGATGGAAATACGTTTCATAAGCAAACATCTAGGCGTACAACAATAGTACGGAAATAACCATCCCTTGGGTTCATCACTTCCAGAAAGAAACCCATCGGTTACGATAGCCTTAAACCTATTTCCGATTCACCATATCGTGGAAAAGCTGCAGGTGCAGACGGGCAACCTTTTCCCAGGTAAAGCGCTCCACAACCTTTTGATGCGAGGCATCGGATAAACGCTTTCGATCTTCGGGCGACATGCGGTAAAAATCCAAAATGGCCTTTTTGAGCGCGGGCACATCGTTCGTAGGTATAAGAAAACCGTTATCGGATTGCACCAGCTCAGCCGTGGCTCCGGTGTCGCTCACCACAATGGGCATACCGGCGGCCATAGCCTCCAGCACAACCGTGGGCATGCCTTCGAAACGGGTTGGGAAAACAAAGAGGTCGTTTTTCCGGTAGAGCTCCATCAGTTTATCATCATCGGCAAACCCAATGAAATGAACGTTGTTGTAATTATACTCTTTTGTGTATGATTCATACAATGGGCCTTTACCGACCAGATTATACGTAAAGGCATCTTGGTAGCCCTCCTCGTTGAGTTCCTTCACGGCCTGCATCAGCAGGTTGATGCCTTTGTTGAATGCAAACCTGCCCACAAACAAAAAAGACAGAGGGTTGGCATCAAACTTCCGTTCGGGTTTAATGTCCGGATTCACTGCATTGGGAAGCACCACGATGGCCTCTTCCCTACCCTTCATTTGAGATGTTAAAATAGAGGTTAAGCGACCGCCCAGCGACACCACCTTGGCGGCATATCGAAACTGAAAACGCTCATACATGCGAAAGGGCCAGGTCTTCAGACGCTCCGAAAAGGTCATGCTCTGAAAAGGCTCCAGCCCGTGTGGGTTTACGATCACCCGGTGTCCAAAGGAACGCAAACCCGACAGCACACAAATGCCCTGAGCATACACCAGGGCGTGGGGATGCTGTTTAATGATCTCGGCAGTTTTCTTACCGTAATCAAACACCTTGCGTACGTAGAACCCATCGAAGGAAAAAGATACCTGAATCTCGCGGATGCCGAGCGCAGCATCGAACACCTGCTTGCTGTGGGGATGCACCACGATGAGGTCTACCTCACCCGTTTTAGCCAGTGCTTCTATAAGCAATGCCGAATGGCGCTGCATACCGCCAATGGCGTGAGGAAAAATTCCATCGGTAATGAAAAGCACTTCCAACTTGCCCGCCATCACTGTTGGATAAGGGTTCGTATGCCTTCGTCTATGCCAATCAACGGACTCCAGCCAATGGACGTAAGCTTGCTTACATCAGCCAGCAGGTGCATGCGTTCTACCTTTCGCACCCGAGCCGGATCTACCTCTATCTCAATGGTCTCGCCCAACTCACGCGAAAAGGCATCCACAATTTCGGTTACTGAATATTCTATGCCTCGTCCCAGGTTAAACGTATCGATTCCCGACTCTATTTTGTGCAAGAGGGTATGAACCGCATTCGCCATATCAGACGTATGAATAAAATCGCGTTTGGGGGTTAAATTGCCCAACTTAATTTTGCGCATACCGGCGTTCACCTGATTTTGAATTTCGGGAATGAGGTGGGGGTTGGTTTCATTGGGGCCGAAGGCATTGAAAAAGCGGCACACAATGGTGGGCACGCCGGTAGATAAATGAAACTCGTTGCACAAACGTTCGCCGGTGAGCTTGCTTAGGCCGTAAATATCGAGGGGACCGGTGGGATGCAGTTCGGTTACCGCTTCATCGTAAATGGGATATACCGCAGCCGTGGAAGCAAAAAAGACTTTACCTACGCCATATTTTCGGCACGCATCGAAAATGTGGGTGGTACCTCGGATGTTGATGTCGCTGGATTCGTATGGATGCTGATTGCAATAAGGTATAAAATGTATGGCGGCAAGGTGCACCACCACATCGGGCCTAACCGATTCAAACACCTTCTCTATGCCGGCCTTGTCCAAAATATCGAGCAAGAAAAACCGATCGTCCGGAATTTGAATGAACTCACGCTTACCAAACGAAAGGTTGTCTACCACAAAAATTTCATTGCCTTCTCGTTGTAGCTTATCGATTACGGCGCATCCGATGAATCCTGCACCTCCTGTTACCAGTATTTTTTTCATGCGATGGGTTGGGCAAAAACGTTTACGTTATGTTTTGTAGCAATTGAGCGTATTCTTTCTCCAGGGCATCCTTGGTAAAATGGGCCACAACCAAATCTACCATAGCTTGGCGTGTGGCAAATGGAGTATACTTTACCTGAAGCGTGCTGCTTTCATTGGCGATGCTTCCGCAGCCATGAGCCAGAACAAAATCCGAATAATCGCCCAGCTCCTCGGAGATGAGCACCGGCAAGCCGGCAGATAAATATTCGGCAAACTTGGTGGGCGATGCCACGCGGTTGGTGATGCTTTTCTCGCGCACGAGGATGCCCATATCGCAGGCTGCCAGCAGAGCCGGCACCTCATGGTGCGCAACCCATTTCCGCATCACCTGATCGGGAAACTCGCGTTGCAAAGAACGTATGTGCTCATCCTCAGGGGCCAGGACCAGCAATTTGTGTTCGAACGATGCGCTTAGGAAAGGCGCAACGCTTGCGTGCAAGACCGAAAAAGACTGCCAACCGGCAGCAGAGCCGGAATATACCAGCACCACATGATCGTCTTGCAAACCGAGCTGCCGTTTTCCCGCCGATTTTTCCTCATCGGTGAGCACATGGGGGCGAAAAGATCGGTTGAGGGTACAGGGAATGACTACGAATTGCCCATCGGAAAAACCATAGCATTCTCGCCAATGCTCTACCAGCTTATGGGTAACGGCAATGCGAAAATCGGAATTCAAAACCGCACGGCGCTCCAAATCTGCAATGGAGGCTTTCCACGAGGGCGGTACAGAAACATCGTATTCGTGCCACTCGGCCGCAATGGCTCCTCTTCCATCAAAACAAACCTTGCGCACCCCACCCAAGCGGCGGGCAAACAGGGCCATATTGGTGGCCAATACGTTGCGTGCAATTACGGCATGTGGGCGGAGAAACAAGCACAGTACACCAAACACCCAGGCACTCACCTTCCAATACTCGGCTTTGGGCAGGGCAGGCAAAACGAGAGCTCCGGGCACTTCTTTGCGGATGCGGCGACGGGTGGCGCTGAAACCGCGCAGCGAGACAAAAGCCACCAAGCGAACACCGGCACGAAAGCGATGATTCAGATGCTGAACAACATCGGAAACCTGGCTGGAGTAAACCCCGGAGGGCTGTTCGGCATAGGTTAAATAGACAAGCACGACGTGGGAGGCTGCGCAGGGTTTTGGGTAATTGCCTTTTTTAAAAGGCATGCGAAAGTACGAAAATTCCCAGTGGTTTTGCTCGTTTGGCCGATGCCACAAACCCCAAAAGGGCACGAGCAAATAAAGACCCGACCTCAGGCAAGAGCCATGCAATGCGCTGAGTCAAAGAAAAAAACTACACCTCGTTTCCAAAACCCGAACAAAATGTTCGTCAAACCCGAGCAAGATGTTTGCATGCAACGCAGCATAAAAAGCCCTCATAAAGGCTATTTATACAACCAAAGGTTAATGTCCTCCAACCTAAAGTGAGTAGCTCCCGGTAAACCTAAACGCCGTTTTCCAGGTGCGCTTTCAGCACCTTCAAATAGCGTTGTGCATCGCGTTTGGCTGCCCACCGAATCAAAAACTGCGGCAGTGAAAACCCCAACGCTTCGGAAACAATACCCGAATCAAACTCCAAATGGTAAACAAATGCTACGCCCTGTACCCCGTTGGCCGTTGCCACCCGCTCGCTGCGTTGAGGAAAAGCAGAGCCGGGAACGGTTTCAAAAACAACTCGGTGGTTGGACTCGAAACAGGTGCACACAAAACGCTGCGCGTAATGAGGCATTTTCTTGGATAAGTATGAATACTGGACATGCTCTGCTCCACAAAGGGTTGGAGAAAAAACATCGCAGCGTTGAACCTCTTTCCTCCACCGCGCATCCAAAGCGGGATCGGAAATGCACGCAAACAAAACCTCCGGAGAGCAGTTTATGTGTATGCGCGTAGATATGGCAATGGTTCCCAATTTGGTGAAGATTTAGTTTGTGATTTTCATGAGTTTGTTGACTCTAGGCCTCAGATGCCCTCGGAAACACAACCCAACCACGTTCCATTTATACATCGCCAGGCCCTACTCCACCCTTACCAGACGCTTGCAGCCTACAACCTTGCCTTCGTCCATCAACTTAACTAAATATATCCCCGGAACAAGATCGCTCCCCTGAACTTCGCATCGATTGCCGTTGATCTGATGTTGCTCATGCACAAGCTGCCCTTGACCATTCCAGATGCTCAGCGATGCATTTCTGAGGTGATACGGGGCATACAACGTGGTATGACCAGAAAATGGATTGGGAGAAACATCGAATTGTGGTGCCTCTTCTTCTGAAGGTTGACCCACCATTAAATTACACGCAATACCGGATGAAGGATAGTATGAAGTATCGTTGTAACTAAAACAGAGCAGGTTATAGCCGCATTCAAACATTAAAGGAATATACTCGATGAGCCCATTGGAACTGCCCATACCCTCTATAAGATATTGTGCAGAGGCAAAACCGTTTAGCTGAAACTTTTTGCGGTAGCCATAGGGTGTATAGATCGAATCTATGGCGGTAACCAAGATATCGCTGGAGAAGTTGTTATACGTAATGGGCAAGGCCTGTCCAATGGAGAGGTTAAAATCATACAACAGCATTTCACCTGTATCGGCAGGAAGCCTCATGAACATTTTCTTATCCGCAGATCGCATGTAATAAGAAGGAAGAGAATCCATGAAAGAAAAAGTACCGGAACAGGCCGCTGGAGGGGGACTTTGCCAACTAAAATAGCCTTGGCTGTTTTCGAATATTTTCTTGTATACCATACCGCTTATGGTGGTATCGTTGCCCACCAAATAGTTTACGAATTCGTTGCGAATGCAGGGATAGGGAACTGCACACACTTTGGAGACCTGCCAAACGGGCTGATGCTCGAAGTACACATTGGGTTGAGCAGAAACTATGAAACCGCTCAACAGAATAAGAACACATGCGATTCTTGCTTTCATAGGTGAGAAGTTGATTGAAATTAGGTCAATCTAGGGTAAACAAAACAAAGGCAAAGCACGAAAAAAATAAATGAACACAAAAAAAAAAATCGTTTCACGAAAAACGCGCACGTGCTAACGCATCAGAGAAACGGAGCCATAAAGCACCTCTGTAGCGCTTGAGCTCAGGGTCCTTTGAATGCGGTACACATAAATACCCGATGGACTGTCGATTCCCTTATACAACCCATCCCATGTTTCCGAGGGATTTGACGTTTGAAATACAACCTCACCCCATCGATTGAAAATGATGCACTCATATGCAATTTCATCGCAATCGGATGATGCCGAAAACGCATCGTTCAGACCGTCTCCATTTGGGGAAAATGCATTAGGAACGTAAAGCCTACACGATTCCGTAGATCCATTGCACTGCTCTACCGATACCTTATAAAAAACAGTATCAAAACCACAGGCCATTTGCACAATACATCGAACCAAATAAGTACCGGTATCGGAGAAAACATGGGCAGGATTGGGAACATCGGCGCTGTTAAAGGAGCGACTTTTGAGATCTCCAAAACTCCAGGAAACCGATTGAATAGGTGAAGTGGTGGTCAATCCAAACACAACATTGGAGAACAGACAGGTGTCTGAAGTTGCATCTAAGAAAGCTTCACATTCAACAGAACAGGGGGTAATGTTAACGGTAAACGAAAGGGTATCTACTGCACAATCCGTTGAAACAATGGCGCGTACTTCATAAGAACCCAGAGAGGAGAAGATGTGCCCGGGCGCTAAACTAACAGAGGTGTTGTTGCTTCCACTGGCGGGGTCATCAAAGTTCCATAGAATGGAATTAACTGAAGTCACGTCATTTACGGTGAAGAGCTGATTCGTTTGCAGGCAGGAGTCACCCGTGAAGGAAATAAGTAACTGCGGGTCGTTGCTCGGGGGGAGTAAAAAAATCCATTGCGGCAAGCAATAGGAGGGGGTTACATTACTGGGCAATTCCGTTATCGGTCCGGGCGTTGGGCTGTTGGGGTTTTCAATTCTATGAACTTTGCTGCCAACAATGTAGTATAGGTTACCATCAGGTCCATGCTGAAGGCACCCGTGAGGTCCGATTGCATTTGGAATCTGAATCGCCGTGGCAGAAGCACCCATGGTTGCGGGAACCCCGGAGGTTAAATCAAATCTGTAGAGCGAATTGTTGCCACCTGCATACAAATAGTTGCCATTAAATGTAAACTCAAAGTATTGTAAAATATCCCCGTCGGGTGTAATAAAAGGAATGGTAATCGGCGTGGTGAACTGACCGGTAGCAGCGTCAAAATTGTGCATTTCAACCCCAACGCAGTTACCAGTTTGCGCGTCGAACTGACCGATGGAAACAAACTTAGTACCCTGATAATTCAATCGGCCGGTTCCGTTGTTCGTGATTGGACTAAAAACAGGATTCGAGCTAACTCCCTGACTTGTAACTTCAAAGCAAGCCAAAGTTGGGCTGGCAGGATTAGGGCCATTGCTGATCAACCAATATCCATCTCCTGAAGTTTTCGGAGTGGCCATCAAAAGTTCCGTCTCATTGTTGTCGTAGAGGGGCACAGACTTCATTCCTACAACTACATCCCCCAGTCCGTTGTTCAATTGCATATCCACCAAGGAATAGGTAAGGCCATCGGAGCCTTCCTCATAGTCGTCTATGCAAAATATGTAATACTTGGTACACGATCCGGGCACGGGAACAATAGTGGTACCATTATAGGAAGAAAGTACATCGCTTCCACCCAGGTTGGAGCCATTTGGCATGGGTTGGTTCAGCTTATTCCAGACCGTTATCCCATCGGTATACAACAGGAGTGCGCCCGTATTCTTATCTGCAACAGACGCCGTGCCCTCAATTTGGGTACCCGTAATCAGCGGCAGCGAAACAGAGGGCAATGCAGTACCTGAAGGAAAACTTGGAGGGCTGGTGTTAAAATCAATGGCAGAGTTAAAACCAAAGCGCCATTGGTTGTTTTGATTTTGAGAAAAAGCGGACACCGTTAGAAAAAAACAAACCACTAGGGTATATAAACTACGGTATGTATACATACATTCGTTATTAGCACCTGAATCGTTCACCTCACCAACGTCTGGGTATCTTCATACCCAGACGCACAGGATCGGCTAAGAGTTTACTTGGCGCAAAAAAAATGCCCGGGTCGTGTTGAAACGCCTTCACCCGGGTTCCAATTGCCTACTCACCCTGCCCTTAAGTACAACCCTAAATAACAACAGGTGAAAAATCCTAGAAAAAACCAACCCAAATGCTCTCATACCGGAAGCACGTGATGGCCCGTGAAAAACCAAGAAAACATCTTGCCGGGATAGAAACAGATCCCCGCGCAAATGCCAACCAATGCCTAAATTAAGAGCACTGCCATAAAAAATAAAAAGGCGACAACGCCGCCTCCATCAACCTAATAAAAAAACAAGAACAGCCCTAACCAAATCCATTTGGATGGCAGGGAAATCCTAACCGGGTTTGGATAATAAAAAAGTCCGGTCGAATAACCCTCTCGGATGAAAGCAAAGAAATAGTAAAAAATAAATATTGGCAAGCAACATAAACGCGACTAAAATCAATCCAGCTTCACACCCACTAAACAGACATCGTCCATTTGTGGATAGCCGTTCTTCCAATCCTGAAAAAACTTTTCTACTTGATACAATTGCTCATCAAGCGGCAATTCAGAGGTTTGATGCATGACTTCACGAAGGTATTTTTTATTTATTTTCTTCATCTTCTCTCCGCCTATTTGGGACTGGTACCCATCGGAAAACAAGTAGATGCGATCACCGGGAAGGTAACTTATCTCGTGAAGCGCAAAGTGCTCGCCACGGAACGTGATGTTGGAACCGATGGGACGTTTTGAACCACTAAACTCTCTGATTTCACCTCCGGAATAATGAAAAAATGGACGAAATGCTCCTGAAAATCTCAAGCTACGGTTGGTCTCATCGATTACGCAGAAGGCAATATCCATACCGTCGTTGATCTGGTATTGCTCCGGATTGTCTTTTCGGAAGATCTGCTGAATTTCATCATCAAGCATCTCAAGAACAACCGCAGGATTCGTTATCTCCTGTTCGATTACAATTTTATTAATCAATCGATGAGCAATAATAGAAAGCAAAGCACCCGGAACACCATGACCGGTGCAATCTATCACCGCAATAAACTTGAGATGATCGCGCTTGTGAACCCAGTAAAAATCTCCGCTTACAATATCCTTGGGGAGTTCCAAGAGAAAGGAATGTTGAAAAATGGAATGCAAATCCTCTCTTTTGTGCAAGATGGATTTCTGGATTCTCAACGAATAGTTGATGCTGTGAATGATCTCTTTGCCTTTCTCCTCCAACTCCTGATTGGTGATCAACAATTCCTTTGTTCGAGCAATAATTTTTTCTTCGAGTGAAGAATTGAGGTTGACGATCTCCCGTTCAAATTCCTTTCTCTGCGTAATATCGACTGCAACAAGGGAATACTCAATCTTTGTCTCGATGCTATGACCGGTAACGGAAAAGAGCACCGGGATGAGTGTACCATCCTCGCGAATCATATTCATTTCGCCTTCGTAAAATCCGGAAGCAATAAGATTTGGCAGGATCCGATTCTTGAAAAACCCATAGTCGTGCGGAGGCAATAGATCATGCATAGACAACGCACGATCCTCTTGAATGTGGATGTTTAATATGGCCGCAGCGGACTGGTTGAAATACAGTATCTGTTCATCGGAATCAAAAAGCAAAATAATTTCTTTTGAAGACTCCAAAACACGGGACAGCTTTTGACTGTGGAGAATCAACTGCTTTTTTTCTTTCCGGTTTTTCGACTCCTCCAATTCCCGTCTGATGACCTCTCCTAATCGGGAGAGATTACCTTTCATCAAGTAGTCGGCTGCACCGGTCTTCATAATGGAAACAGCTGCCTCTTCACCAATGGTTCCGGAGATCAACACAAAAGGAATGTCCAAACCCTTTTCCTTGAGCAATGCCAAGGCCCCGGTGCCGCTGAAACCTGGAATGTTGTAGTCGGACAAAATGATGTCCCACTCAGACTCTTCCAATGCGGCAACAAAATCGGCAGCGGTATCTACGCGGGTTTCGCGAGTATTGAATCCAAACTTTTGCAGTTGACGTATGAGCAACAACGCATCGTTCTCGTCATCCTCAACCATTAATACGCGGAGTTCGTCAGAGTAGCTCATGTGGTCCCTCATTTAACAAAAGCCAGTAAAGACCAATCTGCTTCATCACTTCAACGAAGCGCGAAAAATCAACCGGCTTTTGAATGAAACTGTTTACACCTATTTGATAACCCGCAATCAAATCCTCGTCCTCCTTGGATGAGGTTAAAATCACGACAATGAACGCGCGCGTTTTGGGATTGGCCCGTATTTCCTTCAGCACCGATAAGCCATCCACTATGGGTAATTTTAGATCCAGTAAAATCAAAGCCGGAACATCTCCATCCGGTAGATCGCTATACTTCTCACGCCTAAACAGGTAATCGAGGGCTTCTTTGCCGTCTTCCAACACGACCAAAGGGTTAGCAATGTTCAGTTTACTGAGCGCTCGTCGTGCCAACTCCACATCACTTAAATTGTCTTCAATCAGAAGAATTTTCTTTAGTTCCATTGAACTTGTTTTTGACGTAAATAAAAGAAAAACGTTGCGCCTTTGTCTTGTTCCGATTCCGCCCAAACCTCACCTCCATGTGCACGAGCAATGCGTTGAACTATGGCAAGTCCAATACCTGTTCCGCTAAAATCAGATTGTCGGTGCATACGTTGAAAGGGTGCGAAGAGTTTTGAAGCATTGGACATGTTAAATCCTGCTCCATTATCTTTAATATAATAAACATCTAAACCCCCTACCTTGTTCACCCCCAATTCTATTTCGGGTTTTTCCACTTTGGAAGAAAACTTAATGGCGTTGGAAATTAAATTCGTCAACATAATATCAAGAAGACTCATATCTCCCAGCAGTATCAAAGAATCTGTTGCTTTAAATACCACGTCTTGTCGGGCGCTTCCTTCCATTACACGTTCAAATATCCTGCGCGAAAGCACGGATAAATCTACACTCTGTAACTTAAGCTCCTTTCTACCCACTCTGGAAAGGTTCAAAAGGTCGTCGATCAGCGTGCCCATTCGTTGCGATTCGGATCGCATGCGCTCGATGTACTTAATGCCATGCTCATCCAGTCGATCTCCATAATCCTCCATCAAGGCCAGGCTCCATCCATCTATGGCACGCAAAGGAGAGCGCAAATCATGCGAAACCGAATAGGAAAAAGAGTCCAGCTCCTTTACGGCAGTTTCCAATTGATGGGTGCGTTGTTTTACCTTTTCTTCCAAATTGGAGTTTAACTCCATAATCTCATCCCCGCGTTTCTTGAGTTCTGTGATGTCCTGAAAGAATCCATTTGTACCTGCAATTTGTCCTTCAATCAACCTTGGTGAAGCAGATCCAACCGTATATACCTTTTCGCCATTTTTTGTTCGAAAAAGCACATTTACTTCATCAAGAGAATTACCCTCTAGAACGCTCTTGAAATGCGCCATACATTCTTCAACGTATTCCGGATCGAGGAGATCCATGATCGTTAAACCAGACAAATCCTCAGGAGTATATCCAAAGGTTTTATACCAAGCATTATTCACAAACAAAAACTTACCATCCAACCCAATACTCTGAACAATTTCATAGGTTGTTTCTACCAAGGTTTTGTACTTTAATTCGCTTTCTCGTATTTCGTCTGCACTGAGTATCAACTTCTGCTCCGCAGCCTTAATTGCCGAAACGTCTACTCCATAACCAATCACATACTTAAACTGACACTCATCCGAAACCGGATAGAATTTTCTCAACACAAATTTCTTTTCACCCTGTGCAGTGGTATGCTGATCGACCCACTCGGATACCTGATTGGAATCTCTTGCCAATGAAAATCGTTGACGCCTTTTATCGGCAATATCGCTGGAGAGGTTTTTGTATCGACAATAATCATAATCGTCTCTACCTATCATAAACTCTCGAAGTGCTTTATCCTTTATTCCATTTGGATTCACGAATACGTATTTGTGTTCGTGATCAAACACTGCAATGTCTGCCGGAATGTTATTTAAAATGAAATGATAAAAGTTCTTGAGTTTTAGGCTTTCAGCATCTTTTATAGACAATTGATGCGTGTAATACGAAATATCCGTAGCGTAGATATTTATGTATCCATATTGATTAATTTTTCGGATGCCAATGCTGTAGGTACGGGCATTTCGAACCATAGTAAACGATTCGGTTTCTATTCCGGAGGAAATCAGCGTATCAATTTTTTCGCGTAACTCAGGGTCGGAAAGCGTTTCATCAATAAAATTAAAATCCGATAAGAAACTAAAGGATGCGGCATTGTTGGAGAAGGATACTCGATACTGGTAATCTAAGCGAACAATTGGGTTGGGATTTTCCTTTGGAAATCGGGCAATCAAATCCAGTTCGGTTTGGGCATTACGCAATTCCTGATTTTTGGCACGCAAATCGGTGATCATATCGTGGCTCTCTTTGAGGTAGCGATTTGACGTTTGCTGCAAAAAAAGAAACTCAGAAATGTAATCCTCGGGCGCAAAGTCGCTCAAGGTTAGACCGTAATTGGAGATTGGGAAATTGGTGTTGAGGAGGGGTTTAAACATCAACACCACAAAGTTTTTGTGTCGTTGAGCAGAGAATCGAAATCGCTGGGCCTTATGTTTGGCTTGAAAGAAGCAAATGCTGGTGGTTTGATTATTTCCACTGCCCACGAAGGACAGAAAATCAAAGGGCTTTATAAACTCAAAATGATCGAAAAAAGAATCGCCTTCCTGAACCTCTGCTGCAAATTTCTCTATGTTGCCTCCAAACCGCTCTATATCGGCCTCCAACGTAAGCACAAAAAAGAACGCCTTGGTAAACGCAAGCGCTTTCCCTACGGTAAGTTTATCATTATGGGCGATGTAATCTTGTTTGCGTATATCCAAGAGATTCATCACACTAGCCGCAATCGTTTTGAGCGCCTCCAACTGAGCTTCAGAAACGCTTCGGGGTTTGCTGTCGATTGCGGCAAGGGTTCCCAAAACATATCCATCCCGAGTAACCAGGGCCACACCGGCATAAAAAACAAGAGGAGAATCGCCTACTACCCGTGTGGTATTTCTAAAACGCTCGTCCTTAGTTGCATCTTCAACAACGAAAACCTCGCCGGGCCTTTTTAGGGTTTCGTTGCAAATAGCCAATTCGCGCACCCATTCATTGGCGGTAAAACCGTATGTAGATTTGAACCATTGACGTTCAACATCCATCAGACTGATAAATGCTGACTGTGTTCCAAGCACCTGGGCCGCCAGTTTAGAAAGCGCATCATACCCGGCTTCGGGCAACGAATCAAGCACCCGATAGCTTTTTAACGCCTCGAGCCTCTTCACATCGTTGTCCAACACCTTCTTTTCCATTTTGTTACCACGTAATCAAAAAAACATGGGCCCCATCCTCACTGGATTTCTCCTCGATTTGTTTCACGCTCACCTCCATATCAAAGCGTTTGCCCAAGCCTCTGATCAATCCCAGGAGCATGGGCACCAGACCGTCTCGCTTTGAGCGATATTCCAACTCCACAGAATTATCGGTGACGTTGCGGGTGGAAAACTGCGGCGGCTGAAGCTGGGGCATCAGGTTGCTGATGCGGCTGTGCAACATATCCAGGTTTCCCAAAAATTCAGGAAAGTTGGAACCGCTCAGATTCATTAAATCCCCATACCCTTCGTCTGCTGTGTACAAAATCCAGTATTCACCAAAAGCTTCCAAAATTGCTCCTGCATCCGCTTTTAGAACCCTGCTCGCATTTTTTACCAAGTCGTAGGTAAGCGAATCGGGGTAGGAATAAATGGAAACAAACTCCGCATCCTCAAAGTTGGATAAGCTGCAGATTTCTGCCCACTTTTCGGTTCCATGATTGGTTACAATCAAATCCTTAATGGCTTTGTTAACGAGTCCGTACATGATGTTTTTCTTGTTTCCGTTTTGTGTTTACTGAAGAAAAATGCTGAACGCTTGTGGTACTCTAATGATTTCTTTCGCCTCTGGTGTATGGCTACTTTCAATCTTTAAGAACTTGCATCAAAACCGTGTTGGTTAACGATACAATGTCGCTTTGCATCAACCTTTTTACCTTGCCTTCGAAAATACCTCTTTCAAACTCTAGCCGTTGCAAAGATTCGATGAATAGGTAAAAAGTTAGGTTAAGCATCTCTTTTGGCCTCCCGTCTGTACAAAAAAAAGATCTCGCTGTGCTGCCATGAGAAATCCTTAAAACGCCCTCGTATGGCGGGCATTAAAGAAAACTAAACTCCTGAAAACCAAAAAAAAGACGATGGAGCCGTGTATTGGAAAGACCAAGAAATGGAGTTGATGCAAATTAGGGCATTAGTCGAGGCTATAATGAGTTTCGACTGGTACATAGCACCTAATCTTTGGCAAAGGCTGTTCAGCAGCCAATACCGGCAAGAAAGGCGATCACGAGAATTACATCAAAAGCGCACATGAATTTAAAAAAACAGCAACCGTGCATGTATAACAATTGGTTAATCCTGATGCGCACACATAGCAGCACGGAAGCCTGAAGAGGAATAAAACCACCTAAAAGTGGAGTTATGGAAAATCACGTGAAAACGTTTTTATGTAATATCCTGATTGTATAAAGTAAAAAAAAACGCCTGAATGCAACATCATAGACATCATATAGTTCCACAGAGGATGCATGCACAGCATCTCTCCCATTCACAATCATTCAAACAGAACAGATGAGCAACATCCTATTGGAGATAAAAACGTGAAGAATGCACTACGCCATAAGTTCGGCAACAAAAATTCGGTTGTCGCGAATGATCTGTGCCGTCTGTTGCAAATCGGAAAGTCCAATGACGCCCACGCGATAACAAAACCCTTCCGATCGAAACTCCTCTAAAATGGAGGAAAGTGGAACCGAATCTAGGATTGAACTTGTGCTGCTGCTCAAATAAATGCGCAGGTGGATGCGTTCCGAATAAAATAATTTTTGTTGCTGATGAGCCTTTTGATTGCGGTATGCGTAACCAAACGATAGAGCGGAAAGATCGGAAAGAACAGCAGCACCTGTGGGTAAACTTCCGGCGCCCTTGCCAACAAAAAATTGCGATCCTGAAAACTGACCTTCCACCATCACGCCATTAAATTCATTGTCCACTTCAGCAAGTGGATGCTCTATGGGAATAAATTTGGGAATCACATACGCACTAATGGTGTGATCCGCCAAGCGTTGAACGGTGGGTACCAACTTAATTTTATACCTATGCTGACGTCCATATTCAAGATCGGCCCTCTTAAGTGTGGTTATGCCAAAGCGAGGAATTGAACTTGCCTTCAGGTATATACCGAAACCGTGCAAGGCCAAAATCAAAGTTTTATAAAGCGGATCAAATGCTTCCACATCACTTTCCGGATTCGATTCGGCAAATCCCATCTCCTGAGCATCACGCAGGGCATCCTCAAAATCAAGATTTACCTCAGCTAATTTGGTGAGTATGTAATTGGTGGTTCCATTAAAAATACCCGATAGTTTACTCAGCTCCTCATTGGCAAAAGACTCCTCCAAGGTTCTGATGATGGGAATGCTGCCGCAGGCAGCTGCTTCGTAGAGCAAACTCACCGAATGCTCATTGGCCAGCCCAAGCAATTCCTCAAGGTTCAAGGCCAACATCTTTTTATTGGCGGTAACCACATGCTTCCCCCGCTTTATGGCACTGCTGACTATTTCAAAGGCTTGATCGGCATCGTCGATCAACTCCACCACCACCTGAATTTGCTCGTTGTTCAGAACATCATCTTTGTCAAAAGAGAAATGCTCCAATCCAATAGGCCGAGGTTTGTTTTGGTGTTTTACCACAATCGTTTCGACTTTGCACGTAAAGCCTGTGCTGTGTTGCAAGGCGTGATAAAGCCCCTGGCCGACACAGCCAAAGCCAAACAATCCAATTTTAAGATCTTTCATGAGTGATGTTTGTTGGAACGTAAAAACGATGAAACGATTTTGTTGATTTTGGTGGATTCCGTCAGAAAGCCATCGTGACCGTATTCGGAATCCATAACGGTGAGCAAAGCATCGGGAAGATGATTGGCCAGAAACTGCAATTCGCTCACCGGAAACAAAAGATCGGAGGAAATGCCAATTACCAGAGCTCTTATGCGAATTCGCCGGAGAACCTTCACCAATTCCCCCCTTCCTCGACCCAGGTTATGACTGTCCATTGCCCTGCTGAGCATGAGATAAGATTCGGAATCGAAGCGCCTTTTCAATTTCTCTGCCTGATAACGTTGATATCCAGCAGAACCATAACCGTTGAGTTTTTCATAATCCTCCACTTTCTCAGTAAGCTGATACATGGCATAGTTTCGGTAGCTGAGCATGGCAATGGCGCGTGCCGCTTTAATGCCGTCATCCGCTGAAGCTTCCATGCACAAGCGCTGAGCTTCGTTGAAGGCTATGCCCCATGCAGAGTGACGGGCATTGGTAGCAAGCAATACAAGGTTCTCGATGGCGTCGGTTTTTTGATGGGCTATTTCCAATGCTATTTGTCCACCCTGTGACCCGCCGATGAGCATGAAAATGGACTCCACACCCAAATGCTGCATCAGCAGCAGATGCGTTTTCGCAATATCTCGGGTGCTGATGAGGGGCAGGTCTGGAGAAGTACGTTCGAATGTTGTACCATAACAAGAACCCATATTATTGGCACAAACAATGAAATACTTCTCCGGATCCAACGCCTTGCCCGGGCCAAAAATCCCATTCCACCAGTCCGAAACATCCGAATTGGCCGTTAGGGCATGGCAGACCCAAACTACCGGCCGCTTGTTGCTCTGCACACCAAAGCTGTGGTAGGCAATAATGAGGTTCTGAATGATGTCGCCGCTCTCCAGCTCAAAGTCGCCTTGGGTCTGAACGTACTCGATCATGCGGATGCCGCTGCTAAAGCCTGAAGCACATCTGCATAGAGGTCGTCAAAATGCTCAATGCCCACAGATATGCGCACCTGTCCGGGTCGTACGCCTGCCAACAGCTGCTCTTCC
>JBEIVB010000172.1:0-3808 GCA_040374085.1 Flavobacteriales bacterium
CCACATTGTTCGCTTTACCTACGATGGTGATATGCCCACCGAGATGCTTCGTTTCATTAGTAAGAAGATGAAATTGGGTAGAGACAACAATATGGTTACCGGTGGACGTTATCATAACTTTAAAGATTTGTTTGATTTTCCAACGCTTGGGAAAGAGAGCTTAACCTACCCGCCTGTGGTTCCCTTGCGGCATCCGGCATTTGACCATGAGCGGAGTTTGTTTAAGATTTTAAGGGAGCGTGACTTGTTGCTCTATTTTCCATATCAGTCCTACGGTCACATTTTAGATGTGTTGCGTGAAGCATCTATAGATCCTCAAGTCCAGTCGATAAAACTAACATTATATAGAGCCGCCTCCAACAGCAATGTGGTTAATGCTCTGGTGAATGCGGTGCGCAATGGCAAACAGGTTACGGTGGTGGTTGAGGTTCAGGCGCGTTTCGATGAGGAGGCCAACATTCAATGGTCTCAGAAACTCCAGGAGGTTGGTGCAAGGGTAATTTTTGGAGTACAGGGGTTGAAGGTGCATTCAAAATTGTTTTTGATTACGCGCAAAGAGGAGAATAAAACGGTTCGTTATGCCCATATAGGAACAGGCAATTTTAATGAGCAAACAGCCAGGGTTTATGGAGACATAAGTCTGTTAACAGCCGATGTGCGCATCACTTCAGAGGTCTCGGCATTGTTTGATTTTTATAATGATAATCTAAAGATTCATCGATTCCGAAACCTCTTGGTTGCACCCTTTGGCATGCGGCGAAAACTGCTGGATTTAATACAAAAAGAGATTGAAACTGCTCGCCAAGGAAGAGAGGCCTATATTGATGCCAAAATGAACAGTCTGGTGGATCAGGAGATCGTTCAAAAACTTTATGAGGCAAGCAATGCGGGTGTTCGCATTCGCTTGGTCGTGCGAGGCATTTGCTCGCTCATACCCGGAAGAAAGGGCTACAGTGAAAACATTTCGGTTGTCAGCATAATCGATCGGTATCTCGAACACGCCCGCGTTTTTGTATTCGGCAATCAAGGCGATCCCAAGGTGTTTCTTTCCTCGGCCGACTGGATGATTCGGAATTTCGATCACCGCAGTGAGGTGGCGGTGCCCATTTTCAACTCCGACCTGAAAAGGCAACTCCGCGACTTTCTCGAGTTGCAGTTTCGCGACAATACCAAGGCCCGGTTGATTGATCGAGATCAAACCAACCCATACCGTAGGGTTCCCGGAAAACATTACAGGGCTCAGGCAGATGCTTATGTTTTTTTGGCAAACGTGCACCGTAAGAAGGTTTGATACTCAACAAACTGCGTTCTTTGTATCATCGTATTCGCAATGAAACTGGCTGCTGTAGATATTGGTTCCAATGCTGTTCGCTTGCTCATCTGTCAGGTGCTGGAGCAAGGGCCATCGCCCGTTTTTAAGAAAATAGAATTGGTTCGGGTTCCCATTCGTTTGGGGGAAGATGCCTTTGTTTCAGGGGCTATTTCGGAAGACAAAATCCAAAAACTCATCCTAACCATGAAGGCCTTTAAAAGCCTCATAGAGGTTTTTGAGGCGGAGGACTTTCGGGTGTGTGCAACCGCCGCAATGCGCGAGGCAAAAAATGGACAAGAGGTAATCAAAAGGGTCAAGCAGGATACAGGGTTAAGCATAGAGGTGGTAGACGGTAAAACAGAGGCCCGGATTTTGTATTCCAATCACACCGCCGATTTCCTCGACGATCATTTCGCCTATTTATACATCGATGTTGGAGGTGGAAGTACCGAACTCACGGTTTTCTCCAATCATAAGATCCTCGCCTCCCAGTCGTTTAACATAGGAACCATTCGTTTGCTGCATGAGCGTGTAGAAAAGGAAACGTGGGATCAGATGCGGCAATGGGTAGTTGCTCAAACATCCGGATTGGGTCCACTCATAGCCATAGGTTCAGGTGGCAACATCAATAAAATATATAAGCTTGCTTATGGAAAGGATGAACGCCCCCTTACCCTTAAAAAGATAAAACAAATTTCAGATTACATCTCCGAGTTCTCTTATGAAGAGCGCATCAGCAAACTGGGCTTAAACGACGATCGTGCAGATGTTATTCTACCAGCGGCTAAAATCTTTATGACGGTAATGAAATCTGCCGGATGCGAAAAAATTGTTGTGCCGATGGCAGGTCTTTCCGATGGCATTGTGCATTTGTTGTACGAAGATATTATCTCGCACAAAGGTTAGGCGTGTTCGCGCTGCAAGCGGTGAAACAAATGCAAAGCTGAGTTTTCCTTTTGTTCCATTTCCTTCCTTTCGATAGGCTTTTTATCTCGGTACCCGCATAGGTGCAGGGTTCCATGCGCCAGAACCCGCAGGAGCTCCAGTGGGAAGGATCCATGGCTGAAAGAAAGGGCATTTTCACGAACACGAGGAATGCTGATGTAAATTTCTCCGATGAGTTTTTTATTGTTTTCGGATATCGATTCGGAGTAATCGAAGGTAATAATGTCCGTAAATGTGTCGTGTTGCAAGAACTGCTTGTTTATTTGAAGCAGCTCATCGTCTGTGCAGCAATTGAATATGATGTGCCCAATGTTATGACCTTCTTGCTTTGCCAATTCATGCAACCAAATTCTCAGAAGACGAATGGGAAAGAAGGAGAAACGCTGACCATTTTTAATAAAGCGAACGGAACCCGCAGGCATACGCAAATTAAGCTTGCTGGCTGGTTATGAAACCCAAACGTACCAATCGCCCTTGCTTTTCAAACGCTACTTCATCGGCAAGGTTGCGCATGAGGAAAATCCCTCTCCCATTGGGTTTTTCGAGGTTTTCTGGCTCGGTAGGATCCGGCACGTTGTTGAAATCAAAGCCGTCGCCTTGATCCTCTATGGCGAAAATCAAACGTTGTTCTTCACCCATAAACTCCAGAGAAATCTTCTTTTCCGGATCGAGTTTGTTGCCGTGTTGTATGGCATTGTTGATGGCCTCAGTAACAGCAATTAATATATTGCCGAAGCTGTCGGGTGGTACCCGGTGAGTCTCGCACAGAGATTCAATCAATGATTCTACCTGTGAGACGCTCTGATAGGTAGAGCTAAATTCCATTTTTTTTGTAGCAACTAACATTCCTCACTTGCTGAACGAATTGAAATAATTGTTCACCTTGTTTTTATAGAAAGGAGTGAGTGCCGGAGGAACCGCCTTTAGGAGCTCAGCCTCTTTCTGTTTCAGCAGTTTATACTCGAAAAATTGATTAGGGTTACCAAAAAGTTGCTTTTTTGCCTCGTTGCTCTCCCTTTTATTGTCTAATTCCCGTTCCCGCTCTGCATTTTCGGCCTCTAGAAGCCGGGTTAAAATCTCTTGCTGACGTCGAATGGTCTCTTGAGTAATGCGCTTATTGACGATATCGGATTCGGTTTGCTCCATTTTTTCAGCCAGCTTCTGAAGGGCGCCGTTGCCCTGTTTTCCGTCTTTGTTTAATAGCTCGGATTGTTGTTGTACGGCTCTTCTGAGGGCTTCCTGCTGAGCCGCCAATTTCGCCAGTTGCTCGCTGGTTCCATTGCCGCCCATCTGACCAACACAGCCATTCTGTCCCTTTTCACCCGGTTTGATCCCATCTTTTTTACCGCCTGATTGCTGCGCTTTTTCTTTTTCCAATTGCGATTTTAGCTTCTCAATCTGTTGGTTGATCTGCTCCTGCATCTTCTTCATTTGCGCTGCAGATGGCTTTGAGCCTTTACCGCTGCCACTTCCTCCGGGCTTCTTGCATTTGCCTTTCCCAGAGCCACTCGATTTCATTTGCATCTGTTGCTGCATTTGCTCCAAGCTTTC
>JBEIVB010000147.1:0-4744 GCA_040374085.1 Flavobacteriales bacterium
AACCGGAGGTACCACTTATAACTTTTTGCTTGTGCCCTTCACTTGGGACGGAACCAATGCATTAACCTACAATTACCTCACCACAGGCGCAACCACCGCCAGTGGTTTGGCAGTTTCGGCTGCATCGGTGGCTACCGTGACGGCCGGAAGCATCACATCGAGTGGAGCAAGTAGTGGAGGCAACACCATCACCAGCGGAGGAGGAACCATACTTGACAAAGGCGTGGTTTGGGGATTGTCAGCGAATCCTACCACCACAAGCAATGCAGGTATTACCAGCGATGGTGCCGGCACTGCCACCTACAGCAGCAGTTTAACTGGGTTAACCCAAAATACCTTATATAATTACCGAGCCTATGTAACCAATGAAATAGGCACGTATTATGGCAGCAACCTAACCTTCACCACCCTCAAAGCCGAGCCCACCAACTACCCAACCTCATTCTCTTGCGGCACCACCACCACCACCACCATTCCCTTAACTTGGGTGGATGCAAGCGCAGGAGTTGCTCCGGATGGGTATTTGATTCGTTGGAGCACCACCTCCTATGCGGCCATTTCCGACCCGGTAGATGGAACCGCCCAAGCCAATGGCACCGGCGTTCAGAACGTGGCTCAGGGTACACAGGCTTATACCTTTACCGGCTTAACATCGGGAACCACCTATTACTTTAAGATATGGTCGTACACCAACAGCGGCAGCAACATCAACTATAAGGTTGTAGGCGAGCCGCAAACCACTTGTGCCACCCAATTGGCGCCGGTTTCCATTTTGACGTTTGATTTTGCCGGGGTGGCCGGAGACGAGGTGAGTGCTGCTTCCAACAGCAACGATCCCAATCTAAATTCATCCACCATCTCTCGCGGTACCGGACTAACTGCCACGGCCAACGCAGACCGCTTCAACGCCACAAACTGGGCGCTTACCAGCATTGCCAATGCTGTGAGTGGCAACCACTACATGGAGATCACCATAACCCCTCAGACGGGTTATCAGTTCACAGTAAGCACCATTGACATTAACGTACAACGCTCTGCTTCAGGAATTACGGCCATTGCCCTTAGGAGTTCCGCCAATTCATATGCAAGCGACATTCAAACGGTGAATGTGGTGGATAACACCACTACTCAGTCGTTTACCTTCACCGTAAATCAGGCCAACTCCACCAATCCTATAACCTATCGGTTTTATGCCTATGCCGAGGCCACCACAGGCAGTGGGGGAATTGGCGATGGAACGGGTAATGACATTGTAGTAATGGGAAATGTTACCTCCATTGGAACCTTAACTACCGGCAGTGTAACCACCTCATTGTGTGCCGGAGCCACCGGAGTGAGCGTACCATTTACCTACACCCCGGCCGGCAACTTCCCTTCGGGCACGGCGGTGTTTACCGCACAGCTTTCCAATGCTTCGGGTTCCTTTGCTTCACCCACCACCCTTCAGAACGTCACCTCTGATGGAAGCGGTTCTCAATCCATTTCGGCCACCATTCCAAGTGGTACGGGAAGTGGCACCGGGTATAGAATTCGTGTTGTATCTGCGGGGCCTGCGGTAAACGGAAGCAACAACGGCACCAACATCAGCATCAGCAACTCAGCTACCAGCATAGCACCGTCGGGTGCCCAAAACCTCTTTACCAGTACCAATGGAAGTACCTTAACCGTAACAGAAGGTTCAACGCCAACCTCTAGGCAATGGAAATATGGAACCGCCTCAGGCGGACCATACACGGTGAATTTAGGAACCGCCACAACTGAGATTCCAAACTTTGCTTCCACGGGTACGTATTATATTATTTGTGAAAGCACCTTTGGATCTCCTTGTTCGGTGGTTCGCACTTCCAATGAGGTTCAGATTAACGTAACCCCGGGTACCATTAACTACACGTGGAACGGCACCACGAGCGCTGACTGGGGCACGGATGCAAACTGGACCCCTGCAGGTGTTCCGGGCGTAAACGACAACGTGAGCATAAGTGTACCCGGAGACAACGTTTTGGATTTGGGCAGCACCAGCAGAAGCGTGCTTGACTTTTCATTAAGCGGAACGGGTACATTTACCATCAGCGGGAACGCTGTGCTTACCATCAACGGAAGCGTTTCTTCATCCACCTCAGCAACACCAAGTTTGGGATGCAACTCAACCGTAGCCATTGCCAATGCAGGGGCGCAAACCATACCCGCCTGGAACTTTGGAAACTTAGACGCTTCGGGTGGCAATCGTACGCTTTCTTCTACGGGCACCATTGGCATTTGCGGCAGCTTCACGCGGGGCTCGGGCACCTACACCGTTGCAGGCAGCACCGTAAACTACAACGGAACCGGTGCGCAAACCTTATCGGTTGGAACGTATAATAACCTTACCATAAGCAACTCCAGAGCCTCCGGAAATTTAACTTCCCCTGCTGGAACCATTTCGGTGGCGGGAACCTTCGATGTTTCCAGCCTCAGCGCCTACACACCCGTAGTGCATGCATCCAGCGTATTTGACTTTACCTCTACCGGCGCGCAAACCGTTCCGGCCTTCTTCTATGGTCAGTTGAACAACAGCGGCAACGGTGCGCGTACCTGGGCCAGCAGCGGTGTAATAGACATTGCGAAGGGCTTTTCTCCCTCCAGTGCAACCAACACCATTACGGGCAGCACCATGCGCTACAGCGATGCAACCGCGGGCACCTGGAACATCACCACCTTTACCACAAACGTGGCCAACCGGCAATATAATAACCTTGAGCTTGTAGGCGGTGCTTCAACCGGCTGGACCATCAACACCGCCTTCAACCTAGGTTGCGCAGGCAACCTTACCCTGAGTGGAGCGGGCACACTAACCCTGAACAGCACCACGGGTGCGGTAATTTGGAATGTAGATGGAAACCTCAGCATCACCGGCAGTGGAACGATAATTGGTTCCAACAGCACCGGAGCCACCACCTTGAACGTAACGGGCAACACCAGCATTGGCAGTGGATCTTTGGTGTTGGTAGGCAGCAGCACCGGTGCCGGTGTTTCCACCACCATGAATACCAACAACTTAGATGTTAACGGAACCGGCACGGTAAACCTGGATGCTGCCAGCAACACCGCGAGTGCAACCTTGGTGGTAAACGGCAATTTTAACTTCAACAGCAACGTTGCCAATGCGGTTAACCTGGGTTCTGGAACTTCCAACACCAACAACCAGATACAGATAAAAGGCAATTTCAGCAAAAGCGGAACGGGCAATTTGGGATTAACCGGAACCTATTCTGCATCTGCAGGCTACTTATTTAACGGCAGTACAACCCAAACCTACACCTCCAGCGGAACCGCTCCTACCAGTGGTTTCTTTACGGTTAGTTCTGGAGCAACCCTTCAATTAAACAGCAATTTTGCTATGGCCACCTCGGCCAACACCAATACCTTAACCGTAGCAGGAACACTAAACTGCCAGGGCAACCAACTCGTGGCCGGAAATTCGGCCAACACCTTTTCGCTGAGTGCAAGTGCAACCTTGCAAACTTCACAAGCAACCGGGGTTGCGGGCGTGTTCTCCGGATTTACGGCAGGCAACGTGCTCTTTCCAAATACAACCAACGTTGGAGGTGTTTTTGTATTTACCGGCACCAACGTCACCACCGGTTTCAGCACCTTCACCGATCTTACAACCACCAAGTTTTACACCATTACCTGGCAGGGTACGGGTAACCTCACCCTAGACAAATCGGTTTCTTTAAACAACCTGAACCTTACCAACAACGGTTTGCTCTTGTTGGGTGCCAACAACATCACCCTACAAAGCTCCGCCTCGATTTCCGGCGGGCCATTCTCTGCCGCAAAAATGATTGTGGCCGATGGAGCCGGAAGCCTCATTCGCAGCGTTTCTTCTGCCGGTGCTGGCATTCCGTTTACCTGGCCAATAGGCGACAATACCGGAACCGCCGAGTATTCTCCGGTAACGATCAGCAACATAACCACCTCCATTGCCGGCTCAATTGGTTTTCGGGTGGTAGATGGAGTTGCACCTAACCTTGGTTTTACGCCCGATTATCTTTCTCGCTATTGGGTATACGCCCTCACCGGCTTGTCTACCTATTCCTGGTCCAACGCTACGTTTACCTACCCATCGGGTGATGTGGTTGGAACGGAATCGAACATAAAAGCAAATGCATGGAACAGCACCAACTCTTCTTGGACAGAATTTGCCAGCAGCAGCGCCACAGGAGGGGTTTTAACCTGGAGTTCCGGAGCCAACCAAACCAGTTTGTTTGATGGAGACATCATCACCGGCAGAAAAGATTTGCCTCTCTATTATCGCTCGGTTGCATCGGGCAACTGGTCCTCTGCTTCAACTTGGGAAATATCTACCGATGCGGCCTTCATCAGTCCGGCGCCTACTGCTGCCAGCGTTGCGCCAAACAACCTGAATTCGGCGGGCATCACCGTAAGCAACAGTCACACCGTGGTAGTGAATGCAAACACCACCGTTGACGATGTCTTGATCTCGAGTGGTGGAATCCTTTCGGTTACCGCCAACACCCTAACCATTGCCAACGGGGCCGCTGCAAACGATATGGTGGTGAACAGCGGTGGAACTTTGCAATACAGTTCGGCTACCAACAATTCGTTTATACTATCGGCCAGTGCTGCCATGCAGGTGAACGGTTTGTTGAAGAACAACGGTGCAGCGGGGAGTCCTGATTTTACCATCAATGCCGGGGCAACCATTTCCATTGGCACAACCGGAACCTATGAGCATGCACGC
>JBEIVB010000100.1:0-7923 GCA_040374085.1 Flavobacteriales bacterium
AAAGCTAAAGCAGAAGCCGAAGCAAAAGCCAAAGCAGAAGAAGAAGCACGCAAGAAAGCCGAAGAAGAAGCACGCAAAAAAGCAGAGGCCGAAGCAAAAGCAAAGGCAGAAGCTGAAGCAAAAGCGAAAGCCGAGGCAAAAGCAAAAGCAGAAGCAGAAGCAAAAGCAAAGGCAGAAGCTGAAGCAAAAGCGAAGGCCGAAGAAGAAGCTCGTAAAAAAGCAGAGGCGGACGCCAAGGCAAAAGCAGAGGCGGAAGCAAAAGCGAAAGTAGAAGCCGAAGCAAAAGCGAAAGCAGAAGCAGAAGCAAAAGCGAAAGCTGAGGCGGAAGCAAAAGCGAAGGCTGAAGCTGAAGCCAAACGCAAGGCAGAAGAGGAAGCCCGCAAGAAAGCAGAGGCGGAGGCAAAAGCAAAAGCCGAAGAAGAGGCAGCCCGCAAAGCTGCCGAGGAGGCCAGAAAAAAAGCAGAAGAAGAGGCAGCTAAAAAAGCTGCAGAGGAAGCCCGTAAAAAAGCTGAGGCAGAAGCTAAAGCCAAGATAGAGGCCGAGGCAAAAGCCAAGAAAGAGGCCGAGGCAAAAGCCAAAGCAGATGCTGAAGCAAAAGCAAAAGCAGATGCTGAAGCAAAAAGAAAAGCCGAAGAAGAGGCACGCCAAAAAGCAGAAGCCGAAGCTTTTGCAAAAGCCCAAGAAGAAGCAAGAAAAAAAGCCGAGGCAGAAGCTCAACTAAAAGCCGAAGCAATGGCAAAAAAGAAAGCAGAAGAAGAAGCCAAGGCCAGAGCAGCAGCAGAAGCAGCAGCAAAAAAGAAAGCAGAAGATGATGCTAAGGCAAAGGCTTTGGCCGATGCTGAAGCCAAACGAAAAGCCGATGCCGAAGCAGCAGCGAAAGCAAGACAAGCTGCTTTCGATAAAATTGCAGCACAAGCAGAAAAAAAACCTACCCCCACAGAAAAGAAAACAACACCACCCGATAACAAAACGGTCACAACGGTTTACATGCACAACGATGAAGAAGCCGAAGAAAAAGCCCGATTGGAACTCAACAAAAAGCTAACCGCAGCAGAAAAAGAACAGTTTCTGAATGAATTGGCAAAGAAGTATCCAGAAGGCGTAACAAAAGAAACCATTCCGGTTTCCAAAAGTTTCACCATCACCCGCTACATTCTCATAAAGAACAAACAAGCGTTCGAGTATAAAAAAGTGGAAACGCGTGGGGGAATATTCTACAAGAAGAATGGTCTCGACCTAACCGAAGCCACATTTAGACAAGAAACCAAAGGGTTTGACAAGTAAGACCCGTAGTTCAAAAAAAAAGCCGGAATCTCTTCCGGCTTTTTTTATATGTTTTGTTCAATGAATTAGGCTTCAGGCACGATTGGATGATTTTCCATCATCGATCGGAAGACAGAAAATGCCTCTTCCAATCCCTCTGGTTTGCTGCCACCTGCAGATGCGTAGAAAGGCTGCCCTCCACCTCCACCGCCAATTAGCGGTGCAAGAGACTTAATGACATTGCCTGCATGAAGTCCCGTGGATTTTACCACATCATCACTGAACACAACGCTTAAACTTATTTTATCGCCAAGTTGAGCACCAATCAAACAGGCCATACCCGTCTTTTGTCTCAGCGCAAAACACACGTCCTTAACCGATTCCGCATGAGTAAGCCCGATTTTTTTCACCAAGACATTCATCCCTCCCAAGCGCTCAAACTGCTGAGTGAATCCATCCAACACCACTTCAACTTCTTTTTTGCGATACACCACCAACTGCTCCTCTAGATCCTTCTGGCGCTGCATCATATCCATAATGGATTGACCGAGGGATTTCGGCCGCTTCATCAATTCTCGTATTTCCTCAAGCTCCCTCAACTCCTCACCCAGCCAGCTCTCAGCCGCATCGCCAGTTATGGCCTCCACACGCCGAATTCCTGCTGCAACAGCAGATTCTTGCACAAATCGAAATTGGCCAATGGTTCCGGTTTGGAGAACATGAGTCCCCCCGCACAACTCAACGGAAAAGGTTGGGTCAAACGTTACAACCCGAACCCGCTCGCCATACTTTTCTCCAAAAAGGGCCATTGCACCTTTGGCTTGAGCCTCAGCCAAGGTCATTTCCTGAATGAGCGATGCTACGTTGCTTCTAATTTTTTCATTAACCCTTCGCTCCACCGCACCTAGCTCTTCCTCGGTAACCTTAGCGAAATGAGAGAAGTCGAAGCGAAGACGCTCGGCATTTACCAAACTTCCCTTCTGCTCAACATGCGTACCTAAAACCTCGCGCAATGCGGCATGCATTAAGTGCGTGGCCGAATGGTTGCGCGCAATAGAGGTGCGCATTAGCTTATCTATAATGGCCAAACAGGGTTCCTGAATGTTGGCCGGCATCTGATCTACATAATGAATGATAACCCCATTTTCCTTTTTGGTATCGAGTACGTTTATGGTTTCACCGGGCCAGTTCAGCACCCCTCTATCGCCCACCTGACCGCCGCTCTCCGCGTAAAACGGCGTTTCATCCAGCACAATCTGAACCTGGGTCTTACCCTTAGCCTGAACCGTTCTGTAGCGCACCACACGGGCAGCACATTCAAGCCTATCGTAACCCACGAAGAGGAAGTCCGTTGTGGCATCCAAAACAATCCAATCTCCTGCTTCGACCTGCGCTGCAGCACGGGAACGATTTTTCTGCTCTTCCAAACAGGCCTGAAAAACCGGCATATCCACTGAAAGGCCTTTCTCCCTGGCCAACAATTCCGTTAAATCAACAGGAAATCCATAGGTATCGAAGAGTTCAAAGGCGAAATCACCAGCAATTTTTCCCGATTGAATTTTCTCCAGATGCTGCTCAAAACGAGTAATGCCATTACCAAGCGTGCGTAGGAAGGCATGTTCCTCTTCGCGAATGACATTTTCGATCAGGTCACGTTGAGCAGAGAGCTCTGGAAAATAGGGCCCCATTTGGTCTGACAAAATGCATACCATTCGACAAAGCAGTGGCTCTTGTATATGCAAAAAGGTATAATAATACCGAACTGCACGACGGAGAATCCGACGAATCACATACCCTGCCTTGGTATTGCTCGGCAACTGACCATCAGCAATGGCAAATGAAATTGTCCTGACGTGATCGGCCAAAACTCGCATCGCCACATCGGTTTCGCGGGTTTCGCCATAACGCTTGCTCGATGCAGCTTCAACGGCACGAATCAAAGGCTGAAAAACATCGGTGTCGTAGTTTGATTTCTTGCCCTGAAGCGCCATACACAAGCGCTCAAAGCCCATTCCGGTATCTACATGCTGGCGGGGCAACTTTACCAAAGATCCATCGGCCTTACGCTCAAACTCCATGAAAACGTTGTTCCACACCTCAATTACCTGAGGATGGTCGTGGTTCACAAGAGTGGCACCGGAAATTTTGGCCCGATCTTCCGCATCACGAAGATCGATGTGAATCTCGGTGCAAGGTCCGCAAGGAC
Organism: Flavobacteriales bacterium; assembly: GCA_040374085.1. Taxonomy (GTDB): domain Bacteria; phylum Bacteroidota; class Bacteroidia; order UBA4408; family UBA4408; genus JBEIVB01. The sequence goes on from JBEIVB010000100.1 coordinate 3,470, forward strand.
CGGTATCGCCCATTTCCCAAAAGTTATCCTTTTTGTTTCCGCGCAATATTCGATCCTCTGACACAAACTGTTTCCAAGTATCGTACGACTCCTGATCAAAAGCCAGGCCTTCCTCAGCCGATCCCTCAAAAACGGTTACGTACAATTTTTCGGCAGGAATTTTATATACATCTGTCAATAATTCCCATGCCCAGGAGATGGCTTCTTTTTTGAAGTAGTCTCCAAAGCTCCAGTTCCCAAGCATTTCGAACATGGTATGGTGGTAAGTATCCACCCCAACCTCCTCGAGATCGTTGTGTTTCCCGCTTACCCTTAAGCACTTCTGGGTATCGGCAACCCGCGGATGCTGAATGGGCGCATTGCCAAGGAACAGATCCTTAAACGGCGCCATACCGCTGTTGTTGAACATTAAGGTTGGGTCGTTCTTCACCACCATGGGTGCAGAAGGAACAATGACATGGCCTTTAGACCGAAAAAAATCAAGGAAGGTTTGGCGTACTTTGCTGCTTTCCACGTGCGTTGAGTATGATTGGGAAGGGCCACGAAATTAGCCAAAAACCGTAATTTCGGCGACCTAGACACCAAGCTTATGTCAAAAGTTAAGTTCTATTTCAATACCAGAAGCCTCACCTACGAGAGGGTTCAGCTTCGGTTTTGGGATCGGATGAAACGATTTCTCGCTTTCCTTGCCACCGGCTTGGTGTTTGCTGCATTAACCATGCTGGTAGCATACAACTTCTTTGATTCACCTAAGGAGAAAGCCCTACGCCGCGAAACCGAAATTCTGGCTTACCAATACGAGGCCCTCAACGACCGACTTAACCAGATGGGTGCCGTTTTGCAATCCCTAGAAGAACGCGACAACAACATCTACCGCATGATTTTCGAAGCCGAACCCATACCCAATGAGTCACGAAAGGCGGGGTTTGGCGGAATAGACCGTTACCGGAAATTGGAGGGAATTGAGCACAGTAACCTATTGGTAGAAACCAGCCGAAAGCTCGATCAAGTGGCCAAGCGTATGTATATCCAAACCAGGAGCTACGACGATGTGGTAAAATTGGCTCGGAACAAAAAACAGTTTCTTGCCAGTTTGCCCGCCATTCAGCCCGTTTCCAACAAAAAACTCCGACTCATGGCCTCCGGATTTGGATACCGCATTCATCCCATTTACAAAACTCAAGACTTTCACCCCGGAATGGACTTTTCGGCACCAGTTGGAACCCCCATTTATGCAACGGGTGACGGGGTGGTTCAGCGCGCCGACAACCTCGCGCAAGGCTACGGCAACCACGTAGTCATCACCCACGGTTTCGGTTTTGAAACGCTTTATGGGCACATGAGCCGAATAGCCTGTAGATCCGGACAACGCGTAAAAAGAGGAGAAGTTATTGGCTACGTGGGTTCCACCGGACTCTCTACCGCACCTCATGTGCACTACGAAGTCATCAAAAACGGGAACAAGATCAATCCCATCAATTATTTTTATAACGACCTCAATCCTGCCGAATACCAGCAGCTCATCGATATGGCCTCTCAGAACAACCAATCCTTTGACTGATGGCCAACGCCGCAAAAGAACATCTAAGAACCATTTCCCTGTACACCGCCATTTCGGTCGTTGTAGCCAATATGGTGGGCACAGGAGTATTTACCAGCCTCGGTTACCAGTTGCTGGGGCTATCGCAACCTTCAAGTATAATTGCGCTTTGGGCCCTGGGCGGCATCATCAGCTTTTGCGGTGCCTTGGCCTATAGCGAACTGGGCGCAGCTCTGCCCAGAAGCGGGGGAGAATACCACTACCTCAGCCGCATCTATCACCCATTTGTAGGCTTTCTCAGTGGGTTTGTAAGCAGCACCGTTGGCTTCGCGGCTCCGGTAGCCCTTGCCGCCATGACCTTGGGCGCATATCTGAGCAATGTTTTTCCGGATATCTCTCCTACTCTATCCGCCGGTGCGGTAGTTATGGGCATAAGCTTATTGCACAGCACAAGCATAAAGGGTGGCAGCAGATTTCAAAACATCTTTACTCTTTTAAAAGTTTCCCTTATTCTGGCGTTTATCCTGGGTGGGTGGCTAACACCGGTTCAAAAGTCCTATCCGAAATTTGTTCCGGCCATCTTTGCCACCGAACTGCTTTCGCCTGCTTTTGCTATTGGACTCTTCTTTGTGTCTTACAGCTACAGCGGTTGGAATGCAGCGGCCTATTTGGCCGGAGAAATTAAGCAGCCCGAACGGTCGCTGCCGAAAGCATTGTTGCTTGGAACCCTGGTCGTTACTGTTGTCTATGTGTTGCTGAACCAAGTATTCATGCGCTGTGCTCCATTTGAACTCATGCGCGGTCAAAACGATGTGGCGTTCTTTCCTGCAACAGCTATTTTTGGCGATGCAGGTGCCCGGGTAGTGTCGGGAATTATAACCTTATTGTTGCTCTCTTCCATCAGTTCTATGGTTATGGCAGGGCCTAGGGTAATGCAGGTAATGGGAGAAGATTTTCCAAGTTTGCGCGTTCTTTCCCGGCTGCACAGTGGCATTCCTAAAACGGCCATCTATCTGCAGTGCAGCATCTCCTTGTTGTTCATCCTCACCAGCACCTTCGAACAAGTCATTACCTACATTGGCTTTACCCTAAACCTATTTACCTTTTTAACGGTTCTGGGCGTTGTGATTTTACGCAAGAAAGAGCCTCAACTCGCGCGCCCATATAAAACATGGGGCTATCCAATTACCCCCCTGTTGTTTCTTGCTTTTTCTCTTTGGCTCCTTGCATACGGTTTATACCAAAAGCCTCTTGAGTCGAGCTTGGGCTTAGGAACCCTTGCTGTGGGTGGATGCGCATACCTCCTCGGGAAAAGAGGAGGGGTTTAAGGTTAGAATGCCTTCAATACCATAACGGTAAGGGCATAAAAAAAGGTTGCCATGATAACCCCTCTGGCGGCGTTGTTGCGGTAGGCTTGGAAATACAGAAAAAAAACACCGAGGTTAACCAAAACAAAAAGACTGATGAGGGGAAGAAAGATGCCATTATCCCAAATTCTTTCCCAATACTCACTGAGCGTCCAACGGGCCGAATAGCGCAAAAAATAAAACACGAAAAAGAGGATTGCAGGTAGAACCAATCCGGGAACGTAGCCGTGCCAGTAACGGTCGGGGTGCTTTACTCTATTTGCCATTTTGAAAGGATATTCAGTGCCTTGTGGGCGGTAAAATCAATGCCTACCGGAACCACCGAAACATAGCCGTTGGCCAAAGCCCACTCGTCCGTGTCGGTTCCGGAATCGAGATTCCGAAAAACGCCGGTAAGCCAATAGTAAGGCTTTCCTGAAGGATCGTGACGTTCGTCAAACGTTTCTTCCCAGAGCGCGTGGGCTTGACGGCACACCTTCAATCCTTTTATCTCCTCCAACGGCCTCTTGGGAATGTTCACATTCAGACAAACCCCTTCAGGTAACCCATGCTCCAATACCGTTTCTACCATCTTGCGCACAAAGGGTTTGGCGGGCTCGAAAGATGCTTCCAAACGGTAATCGCATAAGCTGAAGCCAATGCTGGGAACCCCCTCAATGCATCCCTCCACAGCTGCCGACATGGTGCCAGAGTAGATCACATTAATCGAAGAATTGGATCCATGGTTGATGCCGGAGATGCACAAATCGGGTTTGCGTGGAAGTAGGCGGCCAATGGCCAATTTCACACAGTCTACCGGAGTGCCAGAGCATGCATATTCGGTGATGCCTTCTACATCGGATACGGGGTGAATTCTTAATGTTGAGTTTATCGTAATGGCATGTCCCATGCCGCTTTGAGGCTTATCGGGGGCCACCACCATCAAGTCGGCAAAGCCGCGAACGGTTTCAATGAGCGCACGGATGCCCGGTGCGGTAATCCCATCATCGTTGGTAACCAAAATAAGTGGGCGCTGCTTCTTTTCCATGTGTGAATGTATGGCCCAAAGAAACGAAAAAGGCAGGGCCCAAGCATTGCCCGTTTCGGAGGTGAGATTACTTTACCTCCATGCGCTGACACAGATCGCCGCGAGGACTCTTTTTCCCAGAAAATATTCTGTGCAAAATACCATCTTCAGGGTGAATGTAAATACCCGAAGCCTCAAGATCTTCGGGCAATTCAAAAATGCGCTCCAACGAACGCACCTCAAACTCCACGTGCAAATCGGTTTGTTCTTTTTCTGAGCTTTTGCGCGAAGATGTTGTCTATACGTTCATTCGTTTCCCCACCTCCTTTACCTCAAACGCATCTTTGTTGAAACCAGAAGCAAGAAGTTCTACCCACTATGCATCCGGAATTTCCGTGGCATTCGCCCGCAAAAGGCCATCTCCTTGGGAGAAGGTCACTCCGCTCACCACAACAGACGAACAGAAACCCAGGACGATGCTGCACAGTGCGGATGAGCGGGCGAGGTGAAATTTGTGTGCTCATGGGCATTGTTTTTAGGT